>JAGXFM010000030.1 GCA_024637215.1 Sulfuricurvum sp. | reverse complement strand
CGACACTGACAAATTCAAAAGAGGTCTCTAGTAGCGTCTTAATCTGCTCATTAAGAGAAGAGACACTGAGCGTTGTTGCCATAGGGTTACTTTTTACGGGCGATCATCAGCGTCGAAATATCCATTGAAAAGCTTTTGGTATAGAGCATCTCAAATCCCGCTTCTTCAAGCTCACGAGACATTTTACCTACGGTTAAAAAACCTTCGATAGAATCGGGGAGATAACGATACGCTTCGTAGTTGTTGGAGATCAATCCGCCGATACGAGGGAGGACGTTGTTCATGTACCAATCACGCACTTTTCCAAGGATAGAAGGGTTTTCGTTTTTCATAAATTCCAAAATTACGACAAGCCCCCCTGTTTTAAGGACACGATTAAATTCATGAAGTCCCTCTTGACGCTCTACGACATTACGAATTCCGTACGAAATGCTGATGATATCGGCAGAACTGTCCTCTTTGGGAAGTTCAGTTGCAGGGGCGATGTGAAACGACATATCCGGAAATTTTTCACGTCCTACACTCACCATCCCCTCACTAGGATCAATCCCGACAATACGATCAACATTCAATCCCGCTTTATCGGCACGGCGTTTCCAATACCCCATCATATCCCCCGTACCGCATGCGACATCAACAATGGAGTCAATCGTTTTTGAGGGGCAGTAACCAAACGCCAAATCGCATGCCCTGCGACGCCAAAAGGTATCGATACCCATACTGAGCACTCGATTAGCACGATCATACGTCGGTGCTATATCGTTGAACATCGATACGATTTTCTCTTGTTTGGTCATAAATAGTCCTATTTTTTCTTCATCCAAAGGATAATATTGTCAGTGATTTTAGCGTTCATTACCTCAAAATCCTCTTGAATTACCCCAAGAGTTTGTGATCCACCCCCAATTTTGGGTGCAATGTAACTGAGATACCAATTTATAACACCTGATGCGGCTTCCATCATACCCGCACCCCCCTCAATCATTACCAATCGATATCCGTTTATTTTTTCCAGCGACGATTCAACAAAAACATTCCGATTCGGTACGCTAAAAAGGGGAATGGATCGGTCAAAATCATCGTTATGTGAATAAATAAGTATATCGGGGGCTTTCCCCTGTACCAGTCGTGCATCAAGCGTCGGACGATCATGACGCACCGTATTACCGCCTATAACGATCAATTCACACCGATCGCGCAGTGCATGCATATGCTCACGTGAGCTTTTTGAACTGATCGTCCCTTTATCAATCGTCCCGTCAAGTCGCTGTGCCCATTTAAAAAAAACAAAAGGGTTCTCTTGCCATTTCAAAAACGGCTCTAACAGTTTTTTCCCTTCTAATTCCATGACACCAAATTCACATACTATGCCTGATTCTTCGAGGATTTTTCCCCCCTCTGCCGCTTCAGGATTAGAATCTTTGCAGGCAATAAAAAGCTCTTTTACTCCCAAATCTCGGATGAGTAATGCGCATGAGGGTGTTTTACCGCTGTGGGAGCACGGTTCGAGTGTTACCGCCATCGAAACGGAGCTAAAAATGCCGTTATGGTGGGTACGAAGATACTCATGAATATGGTGGGCGTCGTCGGAGTCTGCAATGGTAGTGTCACCCGATAGGAGAGTATAGGCATCACGAAGTGTATACACTTCGGCATGAGGAGCGCCTGCGCGTTTGTGGGCACCGATAGAGAGGATAGTAGCTTCTTGGGAAAAACAAACGGCACCGACGGCTGGGTTAGGAAATGTAAGGAGTTGATAATCCCACGCTGCTTCGAGCGCGAGTTTCATAGCATGAAGTGCGGTGGTTTTCATTACCACTCGAAGTAGGTTTTAGCCTTGCTGATCGAGCGGAAAGGGATTTTTTGCTCACCGTTCTCTTTGGTCATTAAAATGATCTCATCGTTTTCAACACCGATCATTTCACCCTCAAATTTTTCTTTAGTAATGGTGCTCAAAGCAACTTTTTCACCCACCGATTGGATAAAGTGCTCTAGTGTTTTGAGACGACGCTCAATACCCGGCGAGCTTACTTCGAGACGATATTCACCGCTTACCGGAGAGGTAACGTCTAATAATGGATTGATAAGGTGGGTGAGCTCAGCACATTGGTTAAGTGTTACACCGCCCGGTGCCGTAACACTAACACGAAAAATGGTGTTCTCATTTTCGTTAAGTACGGCAGTATCATAGAGAGACAAGCCGATAGATTCGACCATTTTTTTGATGTCAGATTCAAGACTCATCTTTTTTCTCCTTGGCGATTTGAGCGAACAACGCTTCAATATTTTGGCTTCGTTTGAGGGTATCATCAAACACGAAGGTCATACGGGGACTGCGAAACCACCCTTGATCTTTCATACAATGCTCTTCGATAATCGGACGGGCTTTTTCAAGCAGTTTTAAAAAGACGGCTTGTTCTTGCGGAGTGTAGTGGTGCGGATCAAGATAGACTTTTGCATCGCTTCGCCCGCGTGAACAATGGACATCGATAACATCCACTTCACGCACACGCGCATCGGAAAGTTGGCTGATCGCTTCGGGAATCAACTCTTTGAGAATCGATTCTGTTCGCTTGATTTTTATTTGTGCCGGAGTCACAGGGATACTTTAGTCTCGATTTTTTTGAAGGTTTCGATAACGTCACCCACTTTGACATCGGTGTAGCCGTTGAGAACAACACCACAATCCATCCCTTTACCGACTTCTTTGACATCGTCTTTGAAACGTCGAAGTGACGTAAGATCACCCTCATGGATAACGACACCCTCACGGATAACGCGAACCATTCCGCCACGTACGAGTTTACCATCAACAACCACACATCCTGCGATAGTTCCTGCACCTTTAGGCATAGGGAACGTATCACGAACTTCAGCTTGTCCGGTGTTCTCTTCACGGAATTGCGGTGCCATCATACCACCGAGTAACAATTTAACATCGTCGATCAACTGATAAATGATAGAGTAGGTTTTAATTTCTACACCCATTTGTTTTGCCATCGCATTAACATTACCCGTAGGACGTACGTTAAATCCGAGTAGTGCACAGTTTTCACTGTTGTTGACCAAGGCAATGTCATTTTCGGTAATTCCACCGACACCGCTGGAGATCACTTCAACTTTTACCTCTTCATTACGCAACTCTGCAAGCGCCGATTTAATCGCTTCGAGAGAACCGTGAACATCGGTTTTAAGAACGACTTTAAGGGCTTTAATACGACCCTCAGCGATCAATGAGGTCAAATCATCGAACGATGCTTTGGTACTCAATGAGAGTTCACGGTGACGATCATACTCAGCACGTTTTTGTGCTACTTCACGCGCTTCACGATCACTCTCCATCACCATCATCACTTCACCCGATGGGGGAACATCGCTCAATCCGACAACAACGGCGGTTTGACTCGGTCCGATGTGTTGAAGCTGTGCTTTACGATCACTAATCAACGCACGAACACGTCCATAAGCACCACCGCACACGATGTTATCACCGACGCGCAATGTTCCGTTTTGAACGATAACCGTAGCAACCGGTCCACGCCCTTTTTCTAACGTAGACTCAACAACGACCGCTTTTGCCATAACATCAGGATTCGCTTTGAGCTCCATCACTTCAGATTGAAGCAAGATCGCCTCTAAAAGCTCATCGATACCGGTCATAGCTTTTGCTGAAACACCGACAAACTCAACATCTCCGCCCCACTCAGTAGGGTTAAGTCCAAGTTCTGCCATTTGTGCTTTAACCATATCAGGGTTAGCACCCGGTTTGTCCATTTTGTTCACCGCAACAATAACCGGAACTTTTGCATCTTTGGCGTGTTGAACTGATTCGCGGGTTTGAGGTTTAACCCCATCATCTGCAGCGACAACGATAACGATAATATCGGTCAACTGTGCACCGCGTGAACGCATCGCACTAAACGCTTCATGCCCCGGAGTATCCAAGAATGTGATCAATTTACCTTTTTGCTCTACTGAGTAGGCACCGATATGCTGAGTGATCCCACCCGCTTCGCCGTTTGCCACTTTTGCATTACGAATCGCATCAAGAAGAGAGGTTTTACCGTGGTCAACGTGACCCATAATTGTAATAACCGGAGGACGCTCAACGGCACCTTCACTGTCTTCGTGCTCTTCATCGTATGCAGTCTCAAGATTAAAGGCATCTTTTGGATCGATAGTGGTTACTTCAACACCGAACTCACTCGCCAAGATTTCGATTTCGTCTTTTCCGAGGAAGTCATTTTTCGTAACCATCATTCCGAGGTCAAAAAGAACTTTAATAACCGCAGAGATAGTCTGACCTACTTTTTCAGCAAACTCATAAACGCGGACATCTTCTGCAATTTCAACGTGAGTGATAACTTCGTCTTCTTTAGTATCTTTCGTATAGCGTTTACGTGCTTCACGAGAGACTTGACGCGGTTTACCACGATTAGCACCCTGTTTTTTACCCGCATTACGACCAATCGGTTTTTTCTCTTTCGGTTTTTGCTCTTCTTCCGGTGGTAAATTAGCACCCAAATCGTTAAAGTCCATCAATACGACTTGGTCTTGCTCATAATCCATAGAGACATCGGAAATTCCGCCGCCGAAAATATCAAGACGAACCCCTTGATCTTTTTTCTGAACCGGAGAGTTGCTACTTTGTGCTTTTTTTGCTTTTTTTGCTTCCAACTCGCGCTGAGCTTGTTCACTCAATTTTCCATAGCTGGAAACATTGATATTTTCATGACGTACCGGAGCAATAAACTCTTCTTCTTGCGGACGTTTTTTCTTAACGATTTTCAATCCTGAACGCTTCGGCGCTTCTGGCTCAGAAGAAGCCTCTTCACTACTCTCTTCTTTTTTCTCTGCTTCAACTACTAAAACCGGCGTACTCTCTTCAACAGCACTAAGGGTAATGGACGGCTCTTCGGAAGAGGCCGTTTTTAGGGAAGACTTAGGCGCTGCGGTTTCCGTAGACGCTCCGCTCATGATATAGTTCATGATTTGCTCAGCTTCTTCGATCGAAACCGAACTCGAGGCAGTTTTTACATTAAGCCCCATTGCAGCTGCTTTGTCTACTACCTCTTTTGAATTGATACCAAGCTCTCTGGCAATTTCATGAACTCTAACTTTATCCATCATTAACGATGATCTCCTTTAACCGATTCATCAGCTCTACGCTAGCGCCGCTTTTACATTGACGGGATAATTGACCCGGAGTTTTTTTATGGTCGACACAGGATCGGCACAAATAAAAACTTCTCCCTTCTCCACGATAAGGTTCTAATAACCCCTCTCGGCATTGAAGGCGTAAAAGTGAAAATTGAGCGAAGCGCTCACGACAAACCACGCACATGCGTATAGGCTGATGTAACTTTTGCGCCATTATATCCAATACTTTCTTTTATTTTCATTGTTTAATGCCAATAGAGCCAAGCCCCATTGGCTACGTTACCACGGTATTCGCGCTTTTATCGTTCGACCACTAAACCGTCATTGTCAAAACCTAAAATTTTGACCTCGAAATCGGTAAATTCCGATTTAAATTTATCGGCTAACATCTGAGCATCCTGATCGTAAACCATATTGAAAAAAGTCGATCCACTCCCAGAGAGAGTTGACATCAATGCTCCGTTATCGTACGCCATTTTTTGAACGGCAAAGAGTTCAGGCAACATTTTCATTCGTACTTTTTGGTGGAATCGATCTTGGGTAGCAAGACGAAGCATCTCCCAATCTTCATTGAAAAATGCCCCCACCGTCACCGCCGTATGCGAGAGGTTGAATACCGCGTTCTCTTTGCTGTACGATTTGGGGAGCGTTGTTCGCGATTTAGCCGTCGAGATCGGTTTATTCGGAATAACAACAACCGCTTTGAGGTAATCAGGGAGATGTTTTTGCTGTGAAAAGACTTTTTGCTTCTCTACCATCGCCGCATTAAATCCCCCCATTACCGCCGGGGTGATGTTATCTGGATGACTTTCATACACAAGTGCATGGTTAAGAATACGACGCTTGGAAACCTTTACCCCGGCAGCTTCGTGAGCACAGCTGATTGCGCTCACGATAACTGCAGATGAACTCCCTAAACCACGCGACATCGGGATTTGGTTATAAAAAGTAAATTTAAAATTTTGCCGTTTTTGGGTCAGACGGCGATAATGTTCGTTAAAAATAGAGACGAACAGATTATTTCCTTTGAGACGGGGATTATTTTCACCTTCACCTTTGATAGAAACAGCAAAAAAGCGTGACGGTACCAACTCTACTTGGTTCCGTAAATCAACCGCAAGGCCTAATGAATCAAATCCGGGTCCTAAATTCGCACTCGTTGCAGGTACACTAACGAACAAATAATTTCCTTATCCTACGGCATCAATCCCATAATAGGGGAGATTGTCCGAATCAAATTTTTTTAAATCGATCTTTTTGGGGAGTGTGAACGCCATTACCTCAGGGGAAACTAACGGCTCCAACTCAATGGTTGTCCTATTTTTAACAAAATAGAGCTTTCCAACTGCTTTGATGGGGCTGTTTTGGTTAAAAAAGAAAGCATCCGTGGCTAAAAGGGGAATTTTTTTCGTAATACTAAGGGTTTTTAAAAAGAGGTAGGTCACTTTGATCCCCATAAAACTTCCGGGACCTTTGGCGTATATCAAAGTAGAGAACGTGTAGCGCTGAAGCAGCGAATCAAAAAGCTCAGCCAAAACGTCTGAGCTCATCCCCTCGCTACGAATCTCTTCGACCAAATCTCCATCTTTATAGATTCCGACAAGAATAGGAGACGTTAGCGCGATAACGAGGGCATCATGCATACGCTTTCGCCAACTCTTTGGACTCAGAAGTTGCAAGCTCAACAATTTCGTAATTGGCAGGATCTTTTAAAAGCGCTAACGTCAATTTATGGTTAAGGTCATGACTCCCCGCAAAAGCTTCATAATTGCCGATAAAATTCATTCCGATCAGTGACATATCCCCGATTGCATCGAGGATTTTGTGACGTACGAATTCATCCCCGAATCGAAGTCCCTCAGGGTTAAGTACTTTTTTATCGTCCAAAACAACCGCATTTTCCAAACTTCCCCCTAGAGCAAGCCCTTTGGAACGAAGATACTGCACTTCATGAACAAATCCGAATGTTCGCGCCCGTGCGATCTCTTTTTTATAGTTCTCTTTTGTAAATGAGAGGATATAGCTTTGCTGGTCAATAACGGGATGGGAAAACTTAATCGTAAAATCATAGTTCATGTCGTTAGAAGGGATTAATTTGACGTATTTATCTCCCTCTTGAACAATCACCTCTTTCTTAATACGCATCATCTTTTTCGGAGTGTCCTGCGGTACGATTGTAGCCTCTTCGAGGAGCATACAAAAGCTCATAGATGAGCCGTCCATTACAGGAACTTCATCCGCATCCACAATAACACGCAGGTTATCGATTCCATACGCATAAATTGCCGAAAGCATATGCTCGATTGTCGAGATGGTGACGCCCTCTTTACCGATAACCGTAGCCATTTTCGTATCCACTACATTCTCAGGAGTGAGGGGGATCGATACACCGACATCACTACGGTAAAAAACGATACCGCTGTTCACCCCTAACGGCTCAAGTCGTAATTTGACGGGTGAGCCTCGGTGCAAACCGATACCTACGAGTTCGACACTTTTACCTATCGTTGTTTGCATCATGGGTTTCTTTTCCTTAGCTCTATTCGACTTATCTAATTATACCGTGTTTCACTGCTGGCTAATGATGACTTTTGCACTCTCAATAACACTCGTAATGTTGTCATAAATCCATTTTGTATCCATCCACTCTTCGGGACGTACTTCAATTCCTTGAACTAAAATACCGAAATGGAGATGATCCCCCATCGCATAACCGCTTAAGCCTGTTTTTGCGATCTGCTGACCGAGAGCCGCGATATCCCCTTTTTGAACGTGTACTTCTGAACAGTGCCCATAAAGGGTATAAAGACCGAACCCATGATCAATAATCGGAAGATTTCCATAAATTCCGTTCGGCTGAGAAAATACGACATTTCCTCCGTTCGACGATGTAATCGGTCCCATCGCAACACTCGCTAAATCAAGCCCCATATGATAGGCCTGAGAAATATTTTCTTGACCCTTGTAGCTGTAAATACGGTGATCCCCGAAGTCTGCCACCTTTTGGCCGTTAACAAGCGGATAAAACGGCTCAGGAGCAAAATCAACAATCATGTTTTTTGAAACTTTTGACGTAATATCATGGATGATTTTTTCATTATCGGCACGTACTTTTTCGTTGATAATACGAAACTGCTCCAAACGATCATCTACCCCTGCGGTTTGCTCGTATTCATTCGCAAGTTGTGCAATTTTACCGTCCAAAAAAGCATCGCTGAGTTCAATATTGGATACTCGGTAGACGTGGTCTTTCAGGCGAAGCGGTATGGCGCTTTTTGTCTCATTTCCGGCGCGGTCACGCGCAATTATTGTAGCACTGAAACTCGCTTCTTGCACCGGCCATGCCACAAGAGAAGCATAATATCCTTGCTTCATAAACGGTTGAGCGATAAACGTTTTCCCAAAATTGGTCTCAATTTTCAAGCTTTGCATATGAGGATCATCTGCTTTAAAAATAACAATAGCCGACCCCCCTTTTTGAATTTTATAGGAGTTAGCAATGATAGAGAGTACCGGTCGGCGCTGATCGATAACAAGGGTCATCTCCTGCTGATAGGTATTCCCCATAAAAAAGCCCCATAAACTTTTATCCGTTGCCTCAATTTTGAGTACTACCGAAGTTGCTTCTACGCGATGAACCCCTTTTGGAGGGAGAATCTCAAATACTTTTTTAGCTTCCGCTGATGGAGTATTCTCATCAGCCACTACCCATTCATCGTGCGGTGTAGCAATCGTTGCTTTAAATGATTTTAATCCGCTTGCATCTTCTACGCTCACGTGAATAGGATCGTTAAAATTCCAATAGCCGTCTTGACTCACCGTAACTTTCGGTTCATCTCTCTCAAACAGTGGCGAAAACCCCATAAAGCCAAGGGCACTCAAAACCAAAACAACACCTATCCATCCCATAATTCCCGAATTGTTTCGGCCTCTTCTCACACTAACTCCTTTGTTATCATCACTATCATATTTTCTACTAGCTCATTATATTTTTCATGTTTTAGACGTGTTCCGGCACGTTTGACATGTCCACCACCGCCGAATGACATCATAATATTGGTGGCATTAACAGTACCGTCTGTCCGTAATGAGAGTTTAGCTCCGCCACGAGGGTGCTCAATCACCATCATAGCGGCTTGGACACTTCGCATTCCCAATGCTTCATCCAATACCCTCTTGCACTCGCTAAGAGTAGCTCCCGTCTCTTCCAAGACAGCTAAAGGAACTTCGAAAACCGCAAGTCGTCCATCCACCAAAAGCTTCATCTGTTTAAGCAGTATCCCCCGCACCCTCAAAGAGGCAAGAGAACGGCGGCGATAAAGCCACTCACTGCATAAGGGATGATCCGCTCCGGAGTCTATCAAATCTTGTGCCATGGCAAACGTTTTGGAACTACATTCGGGTACACTAAAACATTTCGAATCATCGAGCAGTCCCGCGTAAAGCGCCGTCGCTATTTTACCATTGATTTTTATACCGTTGGCAACAAAATAGTCATAAACGACTTCTGTCGTACTAATAGCCGACGTATTGATAATATTATAGGTGCCGTAAAAATCATTGCTGATATGATGATCAATATTAAGAAGCGGCAACTCTTTTTCAATCCCGATCCGTCCGTAGCTGCCGCAATCAAAACTGATCATACAGTCTGCATCTTCAGGAAAACGGTCCGTAATTTTGTCAAACCACGGTAAAAATGCAAGATTCGGATTCACCTCGGCAGAGACACAAAAAAGGGTGATTTTTTTTTGGCTTCTCAACAGATACGAGTAAAATGCACATGCGGCACCCAGTGAATCCGCATCAGGATTTTTATGGGCGATTAACACAATATGGCGGGATGAATCGATCAAGTTAGCGGGCATCAAATACTCTAATAGCCTGAATTTAGGCGGAAATACTCCGATTATAGCACTTCTCTTTTTATTTAAGGAGAGTGCTTTGATTAAATTTTAATCATTTTTCAAAAAACAGCCCCATATTATCTTGATTATAATAGGTTACCTGATTACGTCCGTTCTCTTTTGAACGGTACATTGCCGCATCTGCATGACGGACAAGCATTTCAATCTCTTCACCGTGATCGGGATAAAACGATGCCCCGACACTTGCCCCAATACTCATTATGTATCCATTAACCTGAAACGGTTCTTTTAGTACCTGCAATATGCGATCCAACAGAGGGTGAACCTCACTAATTGAATCAATATTACTAAAGACTATAACGAATTCATCCCCCCCGATTCGGGCAATCGCGTCACTTTGACGAAGTACTTTTTCAAGTCTAGCGGCGACTTGTTTCAAAACATTATCCCCCACTTCATGTCCGTGTGTATCATTAACCTGTTTGAATCCGTCCAAATCAAGAAATGAAATAACCGCTTTTGAATTTTTTCGTTTTGAAAAAGCTAATATTTTCTCCGCGAGAGTCATAAATAAGTAGCGATTCGGAAGATTCGTCAAAGGATCATAATTGGCCATATGGTGAAGTTGTTCTTGGCGTTGTTTGTGCTCCGTGATATCACTAAAAATTCCGATATAGTTTTCAATTTCTCCGTTGGTATCGCGTACCGCATCGATACGTAAAAACTCAGCATACATCTCTCCGTTTTTTTTCTTATTCCATATCTCTCCACGCCAAGACCCCTCAACGTTTATCGCTTTATCAAGCTCATCATAAAATTCTTTCTCATGCATACCGGAACGGAGAATAATAGGCTTTTTACCAATCACTTCATCTCGTGCATAACCAGTTAATTTGCAAAAAGCTTCATTCACTTCAATAATCGTTTTTTGCGGATTGGTAATCACAATCCCCTCTCTGGAATTATGGAAAACATTAGCAGCACGACGTAAATATTTTTCGCTTTCCTCAACAATGTTGATCTGATTTTCCAATGACTCTGATTTGAGACGTAAAGTTCTGGCTAAACGCATCGTATTTGTTATAAGAAAGGTCAATAATGCTACTACACCGCTCAATGAAATAATAATAAAAATAGCGTATTGATGGATAACATCTTTAAGTGAGAACGGTGGAACCGTATCATATGGCTTTATACGCAAAGTCTGCATTACTCTACGAATACCCTCATACGACAACGGAATATTCCACCCGTAATATCCCGCTGTTTTCGTTATTTCAGAACCATAAGGCAAAGTGAGCAGTGCAACCATCACCTGATTTGCCAATATGTGATCGGTCATTTTTGAAGAAGCAAACGGCCATTCGGGGTAAAGTGCGGTAGAGAGCGATTGAGGGTAATTGCTCATCGGGTGGATAATTTTAAAATCGTTACGATTTATTCTCCCCTCTTTTACCATTTTTTCCAATACCCCCGTACGGATAAATCCGGCATCCGCCGAACCACTTTCGACAATATACACCACTTTATCATGCGGCATATCCGTGTATTGAAGCGTCGCCTCTTTCGTAATATCAATACCGTTTTCCTGCAATAAAACCCGCTGAGCTAAATAGCCGCCAAGGGAGAGTTCATCCACGGCGGCGATATTTTTCTCCCGTAAATCATTCAGATTTTCAATATCTTGGCGATCCGAACGGGCGATAATCACCCCGCCAAATTTGGTAAGTTCTGTTCCGTTAATGTTGGCACGAATCAGGGTTGCCATACGACTAGCATCGTATTTTGCAGAGAGATAAATGAAGTGTTCAGGATTGGTAAACATAAAATCAAGTTTACCCGCATGCACTGCTTTATTGAATTCAATATAGCTAAGAGGGAGTATGGAAAAATGGTGGGTTGAAATTTTACTGTTGAGATACGAGGCTAAAGGTTGCCACTCTTGAAGTGTATCGGCCTTGGAACGAAAAGCCAAAACGCCGATGACAGCCTCATTTTTAGTTTTTTCTGCTATTGAATCAGCACTGAGAGAGAGTGAGAAGATCAAGAAAACAATAGCGCTTACACAAGATCTTATTTTCATTTTATACCTCTTATTTAGAATAGTATAAAAGGAAAAACTTAAATATATCGTTAAGAAGTGTTATATATTACTCAATTGTACTTTGTAAAACCGCTTCAAAATCTTTTTGTGCCTGTAATAATGCCGCTTTGCCCTCAGGATCACTCACACGTGCACTGCTCATCCAGTTATAGACTCCGGGGAAGCCCATGACAATCTCATCCGTATCTTTTTTCTTATACACCATCAATGTACACGGTGCGAATGCCGCCGCTTCCGGAGCTGTTTTAGCTACGGTATAGATCACTTTGAGTTTACAAATAGAGTAAGTGTCATAAAAATCAAACGGACTTTTTTCACCCAGAACAAAGTTATAATCGGTAAAATTTGACATTACAAATCCGGCAGGTTTGAGGCCGTCTTCGATCATCATTTCAACCTCTTCTTTATCAGCAGCCCAACTTTTAGCATCTGAGGGGCGAACATACCGGCTTAATAAAGCTCCTGCAGCCGGTAGAGCCGTTTCACTCATCGTTACTTTTGCATTCGGCAATGCTTTTTTGAGCGTTGAGAGGGCCTCTTTTTCAATCAAAGCAAATTCAGGGGCTTTGAAACCAGCAATTTTTGCCATAGCTTCAGCACTCAAGATTGAGACATGAAACTCTTTTTCTCCGCTTCGTTGGTAAATACCAAATCCCATCGGAACAAAAATTCCTCCATCAGGATGAGTTTTTACTAAACTCTCTGACAGGTTTTTATGGAATGCCGTCAAAAGATTAAATTGGGCAAAGGCACTCTCTCCGAACTGAATTTTAAACGGACCGTTCATTTCGCTGTTTGCCGAGATTATAAATCCGTTAGCTTCAAGCGCTTTTTCAATAACGCCGGCATTGAGCTTGCCATCTGCATTGGGAACACTAAATAGGTGAAGATCACCGCCGAAAAGGGATAAGAATCCCGCTAACACCGTAATAAAAATAATTTTCATCATTCACTCCTAAGGTTGTATGTAAAATGCGCCTTCGGTGGCGCGTTCGATCACTTCGGCGATCCCTGCACTTACGATTTCAACCTCTTCAATCAGTTGATCGGGAGAAATCTTTTTTGTCTCCATTGTATTGCCACAGGCAACAAATTCAACACCGTATTGCTGCAATGCTCTCACACGCACCGCGATCTCTTTTTCACTTTTAAGTAAGGTACGGATTCCATGATAATAGGCAACAATGCGCAAATGAATCTTTTCAGGGCCGTAAAATTTTAGGACATTATTAGCCGTACTGAGACCGTGATGGATCGATTCATTATCACCCAGACTAATCCCCATTACCACTTCACGCGGTTTGTCAATCGAGGGTTCCGGCTGTGCAAAACGGACATCAGCAAAAAGTAGCGTAGAAAACAAAGCCCCTGCTACAATGAGGTATTTCATGATTATTCCCACTCCAATACTCGATAAGATGATTCAACATTATGACGATGAGTACCTTCATAAAGTTTATACTTTTTATACTTATCCATACTCACTTTTTTAATCGTCTCATCGATACTAAGCCCATCAGCGATTGCAGCGCGGATTTCACTGCGCATTTGGGTGAAATATTCTCTCGTCATTTGTGCCGCATCTTTATCGGTACGATTACCATGACCGCCGACAACATGTTCAGCTTTAAGTGTATCCAAGTCATCCAATGCCGAAAGCCAACCGTTGATATCACCGCCTCTGACAGAGGGGAGACGGTCGTTAAATACCAAATCCGCCGCTATAAGCACTTTGGATTTTGGAAGATAAACCACCATATCTTTCGCCGTATGGGCCTTATGCTTCGCAATTTTAAGCTCTAATGTTTGATTACCGACGCTGAGTGTCGTATCACTGCTGATCATTTCAGTTGGAAGTGTCGGAACCGTTGAAGCGTAAGCTTCTGCAGAGATATAGGTTTGCATTCGGGTAGGTATGCTCATATCGGCATTGACTTTAAAATCATCGGACCCTAAAACTTTAATTCCCTGCTCGGTAAAATAGTTGTTTCCCAACCAATGATCATCATGGATATGGGTATTGATAACAAGTTTAACGGGGAGGGATTTTATTTTTTTCATTGCTTTGTGGGCAGATTCTGCATACGCATACGAGGGACCGGTGTCAACGACAACGTATCCCTCCCCTGCATCGATATAACAGCTGTTAACGATGTTGCCGTTGTTGGTTTTATCCATGATCTCCGGTTTTCCGAAAAAACAGTGAACGTCCGAGGTAATCCGTACCGGTTTAAGGGCGTAATCATACGCACTTAAACTTGTAACGGCTAACAATAAAGTTCCCAACAACAGTTTCATCGTTCAGCCTTTAGAAGAGGTAGTTAATTTCGAAACGGTATTCGTTGTATGAGTTGTAATCAACACCACCGACAGTTGCAGGGTCAGCATCAATGGTAGCAAAGCGTAATTTAAATTCCGTATTTGGAAGCGCTTTAAACGTTTGCCATGCATCCACATGGAAAATATCGCGATCGGTAAATCCTGAAGTAGCCACTTTTGCATCGTCAAAATTCATATTTTCATAGTCAGCTGCTACTTTTAGCCCTGGAACTAACCCTGCTTTTCCAAAATCATAGACCGCTTTTACTGCCCAGTTTTTAGTGTTAGCAATCCAATCGACTTGCGCCATTGAACGATTATATCCGCCTGTCGGGAATCCACGCCACGGAGCAATAATATCGGCATCATCAGAAATTTTCGAGTATCCGGCTGAGAGTTCTAATGGTCCATTAGCCGCTACCAAACGCGCCATAATAATACTACCGTCTACACTTCCACGATCACTATACCCGTTTCCAGCACCTGTTGTATTAGCCAAAGTACCACTAATTGCTGCACCACCAATTCGGCCGGCTCCATCGTCCATTTGACGAAGATAGCGGATACCCGGAGTCAATGTCCATGCATCACCGAGTTTGATTTTATAGTTGGCTTCAGCAATCGCTGTATTGAAAAAGCCATTTAATCCTACATACTCTCCATTGAGTTTCAAATTAGGTACCGAGGTATTTTGAACGGTCAGTAAAATCATCTCTGGATCAACATCTCCAGCTCCGCGTGAACGAATATTTGCAGCAGTTAGTCCTTTATGAGCACCTGAATCATCATTAGCTGAATATTTTGCAAATTCAATAAGACTATGAAATGTTTGGTGATCACGAAGTTTTTGAGACATAATATAACCGGCACGAATTGATGTATCAGGAATATCTTTATTTTCGATAACGGCCGCTTCAAATGTATTCGGGATCATTTTCGTATCATTTGTTGCGAGCATCATACTATCAATGCCTTGACGTCCCACTTTGGCATTCGTTTTACCGTTTTTATATTCCAAATAGGCTTCGGCAAAATTACCCATAGCCCCTTCAGTTCCATCGGAACGTGTATGGTACGTATCTTTACCCGCTTTACCGTAGTTGGTTATCCCAGTTCCCAAAGTATTATCGTTATGCATTGGAACCGTTCCATAAAACCCTGCCGTTGCACCAAAACCGTGGAAATAACCTGTTTTATACACTAAACTACCACCGGCACCCCACATGTTATTGTCTTGAACTGTAGCATTTTCATTATCCCAATCCCACCAGAACATATTCGAGCGGAGACGTCCATAGACTTCACCCTCGGTAAACATTTCACCGATAGAGTTTACTGCACCCGGCACTTTGGTATATTCTACTTGGTAATTACCTTTAATCGTACGATCTTCTGATTTAAGCGCATGCGCCGACGTTGCTAAGAAACATGTAGCCGCGGCTACGATACTGAGATTGACTAATTTCATTCCTAACTCCTTAAGTTAAATCGATTTACAAGCGGGTGTTTAGCACCCGCGTGCACCTTTTTTCGGACATCCGCAATCATAATCCATCAAACGAACATTACTGTTTCCGCTGATGTTGACATTTTTCTGACGACGGATATACGCCGCTGTCACATCGTATACCGGACGTGTCAATGAATCTTTAAGGTTGCTACCCGCATTTTGCAGATTGCCGCCCCATGAAGAAACTTTGTACACTTTAGTGTCATTGAGAGGTTTGCCCCCTACCATGATATTCGTAATCCGCTTGCCGGTTACAGCACCGACACGAATTTCATACGTTACTCCGCCCAAGCGGCTCATGTCGCCCCCTTGTTGATAGAGCGGGTTGGTGTTAAACACGTTATCCGCAATGTCTTCGAGTAACGTACGGATATGAAGACCCGTAAGTTCAAAGGTATACACATTCGGATAGGTGATCGCCGTCATATCGTAGACATCGTCCATCGTAATCGAATCACCGCCGAGAACTGTAGTCCCCCAACGGTATCCCGGAGTAAACGAGATGTCTGAATCCATCGCATCGATAATCGAATCGTTAATCAGTTGATCAAATGTCGAGTGGAACGTATCGCGTTTAAACAACGTCGATTTGGTGATTCCCAATACTTCGGAGAGTTCGGAATCGTACGGTGAATACAACTCTTTGACCAACGCTTCCCCCTCAGGATCGGCAGGGATCAGATTGGAGGCTACAGGAATTAGTTTATACTCATACCCTTTAACCTTATGGTTTTGGATATCGATATCCAAACGTCCTACGTATTTACCGTGGCTTCCCGCGATCACGATTACCGTACCGTTAATTACGGTCGGACGTGGAGATGGATCATGGGTATGTCCACTTAGGATAAAGTCAATCCCTTTAACCTGACGGGCAACCTCTTGGTCAACGCTGAAACCGTCATGCGAAAGGACAACGACACAGTCCACTTTTTCCTCTTTACGCAGTTTATCAACATACGTTTGGAGAGTATCGAGACGTAACCCGAAACTCCACCCCTGGGTAAACTCTTTCGGGTTTGCAGTAGAGGTAAACGGAAACGATTGACCGATAATACCGATCTTCGCACCGCCGCGCTCCATAATGGTGTACGGTTCAAAAATAAGCTCTTCGAAATCATCAGCGAATGAATCATCCCCGACGACGTTTTGAGAGACAAATTTTGCATTAAGCATCTCAATCAGCTCTTTGACCCGTGTTTTACCATAGGTAAATTCCCAGTGACCGACCATCACGTCCACACCAAGATAGTTTTGCGCTTTTACAATCGCTTCACCGCCGGTTTTGAGCGCAACGCCCGTCCCTTGCCAGGTATCGCCGGAGTCGAGAAGCATCACATTCTCCGCTCCGCGCTCTTTTTTGATATGGTTAATAAGGGTTTTCATGTGTGAAATCCCCCCCATTTTCCCGAATTTGTGCGCTAAGGCATCAAAATTCATGAACGTATCGAAATAGGCATCAAGCGTTTTACCCTTCATACCGTAATGTTTCAAAAACGATTCACCGCATAAAAAACCCGGAGTTCCGGTGAGATTCGGCGCTGAGATCAGCGTCGACGGCTCTCGCCAGTAAAGCGGTTTGATGTGGGCATGCATATCACAGATATGCAGAATCGTCACATTTCCCTTGGCATTGAATCCGTAAATATCTTTTAATCCCACCTCATCGATCCGTTTAGGAGCCGATGCGGCAGAGGCTACCGAGGGTAATCCGATCCCTAATGCAGCCGCGATATGGAAAAAATCTCTTCGTGATAAATCCATAATCTAATCCTTAACGTTTCACACTAGGGACACTGATCGCATTCCCTTTGGTTTTATTCGTAACGTATACTTCTAGTGCAACAATCTCTTTCGAGCCGAGTGGAATTTCCGCAAGCAAAGCATTTTTCATACATTGTTGCATCCGTTTGTCCAACGTTACCATTTGGCTCTGGGTCATACGGTATGCCGGCCATGTTCCTGCCGCCGCTGTCTCTTTAGCCCCTAAATCCGGTAGCGGTTGCATACGAAGGCGTTGACCGACAATATCCATACTGTGACAGTTGTTACATGATAGTCCGCGACCGCCGCGTCGCTCTTCAAATACCTCTTGTCCGAGTTTCATCATCTCTACCATGTGTTTGTTTGCTTTAACATCAATAGAGGTTTTTTGTCCGTTTGCGATTGATTTGACATACGCAGACATCTTAACCATCTCTTTGCTCTCAAGCTTTGGAACCGGTTTTTCACTAGCTGCCGCCGCCATTTGAATGGTTTGCGCCAACGTCACTACTTTTTTCGCCGGTTCTACGTAGCGAGGAAAACCTGCAATGTATTTTGGAAGATCTTTCTCTTTAACACCCAACATTTTGGCATAACCTGCAGTTCCGATAAGTTCACCGAAGAGTTGCTCCCCCTCAGCCACATCCATCTCTGCTGGATTGTTATCAAGAAGCTCTGCATACATCGCTTTATCCGCATCCGACATGCTGAGTTTTTCTTCTGCAAAAGCTGAATTCAAAAGTGCCAAACACACCAATGCAGCCGTGATTGATAATGATCGCATGGTTTATCCTTTTGGAGTAATTTGTGTCGTACTCTCGACGCTTTGCCCTTTGTTATCTTTGGCAATTACTTTGAGGGTTCCCGCACCCGGTACTTTAAAGCTAATACTCATAAGAGGATTAACAGAAAGTGATTCCCAAATGACCATTTTTGTCACCAATGTATCGTTAAACAAAAATTTAACTTCATCGATATATTCCGCCGGAATCAATGCTCCGGTATCTTTGTTTTTACGCATCCCAGTTTCCATCGGGTGCATCGCCATAAAATCGATTTTAACGATATCGCCTGCCGCGTATGTTTTCGGTTTAATTTTAATCAGTGTTTTCATAATATGTTTCCTTTAGATATTTTCTTTCTCGATTAAAAACGGAATCAACCACATCCGCCGATGGTAACTTTAACGTTTTGTTTTGCGGTAAGGAACGTTCCATCACTCATTTCTGCGATTGCTACAACATCTTGTGTTCCGCCAAGTTTTATACGGGTACCAAAAAAGGCTTCCCCGTTAGCAGGGGTCAAATAGATATTCGCACAACGTACATTTCCATTTTTAGACGCAAGAATATGGATCGCTTTGACGTAATCTTTATCACTCATAGGGCTCTCTACCGTTACTTTTACCGGAACAACCGCACCGTTTTCAGCGATTTCAGGAGCCTCCATTTTTACTTTTGCGGATGGAGTTAACGCTTTACCGCCGGTAATCGCCGCTACCGCCGTCTCAAAATTCATTGCCATTGGACTGGCTGATTTTTTCTCTTCTGCGGCACTGGCCACATGTGGTAATGCAATCGCACAGGCCGCAGCCGCTCCAAAACCTTTTAAAAATGATCTTCTTTCCATTTATTACTCCTTGTATTTATTTTTTGACCGCTGTGATGTACGATACCAAATCACACACTTCACGCTCATTCATAAGGCCGTTAGCCAGATTAACCGTCATCGCCGATTTTGGATTATCCAATCGTGGATCTGCGATTTTTTGATACATAAACTGAGCATTACGAACGCCGCTATCCATATAAAGTTCTTTGTATTTGGTCAAATCCGGTCCGATATTACCGTACCCTTTTGCCCCTTCGATATTGTGACAGGCAACACAGTTCCCCATTTGTTTCTCTTTTCCGTTAGGAAGAAGTCGCGTCAACCCCTCAGGAGGATTTTCTTTTGCATCTTTTCCGTTAAGATTATGGAAAATGTAGTTTCCGCGAGCGATAGCTGCGGGATCATTAGTAACACAACCTTCCGGCATCGTATACGCTTTCGCGACAGGGAGGGCATCTTTTTTCAAAATTGCCGTCGCATCCGGGGTTTCAATCACCTGCGATAAATCGGCTGCACTTAAAAAAGTAGCAAGTCCGAGCATAATCACTTTTCGCATTGGCTCTCCTATTTCTGTATTTCGTTGAACATTGTAGGTGAGGAATGTAAAATTTATGTAAAAAAAATCAAAATTTACCCGTTATGGTAAATGGGAGGAGAAAAAGTATACGAAAAGGTACTCCCCTGTCCGTAAATAGAATCAATAGAGAGGTCGATACCTGCTCTATCGATAATCGTTTTGACGATATTAAGACCGATTCCGAACCCCCCCTTGTCACGATTCTCACGGTAATAACGTTCAAAAATACGATTAACGTCCTCGATCCCGACTCCGTTATCTCGAAAATGGAGAATACACCGCTCCTCATACCTTTCCAAAATCACTTCAATCTCTCCCCCCTCATGGGAATATTTGATCGCATTGGAGAGGTTATTATCAATAATGCGCTGCAACTGTGTCGGATTAAAAGTGAGGTTCACCTTCTCATCGATACGGGGGATAAGGGTAATATTTTTCAATGCGGCCACTTCATGAAAATAATCGATCCTCTCTTGCAGATAGTGACTAAGATCGATAGCCTCATATTCGAAAGAGAGCCGTTCATTTTTAATCAAGTAATCCATATCGTTGTACAGTGTTGCCAATGTTTTGGTGGCTGCTTTGATCCTCTGAAGATACTTATTCGTAGGATTGGAACGGTTATAAAGATCGATATTAACATTAATAATGGAAAGTGGTGTATTGATCTCATGCATCGAATCTTTGATAAATTGATCCAACCGTTTATTCATTCTCTGAAACGGCAGGGCAAAGCGATCTAAAAAGAAAAGAGAGAGGACAAAAATCAATGCCGTTATCGCGATGAGAATCATAATAACATCCTGATAAATCCGTGCGTACGATATCTCTCCCCCAACCACCAGATAGGATGCACCGAAATAGCGCTCTTCCGGAAGAGCTACGATTAAATACGCATACGAGTCTTGGATATGGTACCCTGTTTTTTGAACCCTAAGCGGCCATTCAATCACACTAAAGAGAGGTTCAAAATGGACATCATACAATCCCGATTCAAACGAACGGAATCGTGGATAATCGAAGGCTTGTTTCTCTTTGGGATCGAATTCCTCCATAGCACGAATAATCAAATGCGATTGACGTTTGAGTTTAAACTCGTACTGTATTTCATACACGTATTTCATGTAAGTAACATACAGGTACGTCGGTAATAATAACAATACCGCGACCAACATCGTATAAAAAAACGCATTTTTAAGGGCGTAGCGATTATCGTTCAATGATGTATCCCAATCCGCGTCGATTTTGGATAATCTCTATAGGGAGTTTTTTACGAAGATTATTAATTTGTACCCGTATATTGGCAGGATCAACATACTCTCCCCAAATCTCATCTTGGAACATCTCCACAGATACCACTTGATTGGTATGTTTTAACAATACGGTAAAAATCTCTTTTTCCGTTTTGCTCAGGGTGATATTCTGCTCGTTATACATTAACGTAAAGTTTTCGGTATCGTAAATCAGCCCTTCTCCGAAATCAATCCGATTTTCCCCCTCATGATAGAAACTTTTTAGAGCCTGCATGATTCGTACCTGTAATTCGGTCAGATCAAAAGGTTTACGGATATAATCACAACACCCTGATTTATACCCCTCTTGCAAATCCGTAATATTGACCATAGAGGTGAGAAAAATAGCCGGTGTCTTATTTCCCTCTTTACGCAACGTGCGAAGCAAATCAAACCCGTTCATCCCAGGAACATTCACATCAAGGAGATAAAGATCAAAATGGGTTTCATAAATCGCGTCGAATGCCTTCTCTCCGTTACTAAAACCGACCACCTCCAGCCCAAGTTCTTCTAAAAATTCGGTAATACTGACACGCAGCATGTATTCATCTTCGAGTAATAGTACTTTCACCTGATCTCCCCTTTGATCTCTTTGGTTACTTTATAATCGAGCATAATCCCTATCAATTCTTCTTTAGAATACTCATTCAGCCGTTCACGTGCTTCTTGTAAATAGAGTTCCCTATCTTCTGGAGGAACCGTATCTTTGAGATACAACAGCTCTTTATCGTACACACTTTGGAACTGTGCATTGTCTAACGATTTTTTCACCATAACATCATAAAGCTCATTACGGGAGAGATGGATCAAAAAGGATATATCCTCTTCATCCGAATGGGCATACGTACTGATTTGCTTCGGTGAAAGTGAAAAAACAAAAGCCCCGATATTCTCCTCTTCACCGTTTTTCATCGGTTCATAAAACAGATAACGCCCTCCGCTGAAAATAACGCGGGTTGTCTTCAGCGCTTTAAAATCAATCTCGTTTAAAAGTTTTAAATCACTTTTCGTATATTTTGGATTCGCTAAAATATACTCTTTTCCGATAGCAGGATTTTCTTGCATAAATACCGCCGTTTCATAAAATCGTTCCTCCATCAGAATGTATAAATCAATCCCCAAACGATCAAAATACTCTTGGGTCGATTCGAAAAACGAGACCACTTCCACAAATCCGATCATCTTTTCGCTGTGATAGACCGGAACCGTTGCTTTAATCCCGATTTTTCGCCCTACTTCGATAGCGGATCGGGGATTTTTATGGGTTTGAAAATAGAGAAGGTCGGGGCGGTGAAAATCCAGAGGCATCCCTGCATACGAATTATCCCAGCTCCGTGCAAAAATAACATAATCAGCAGTAATAACCTGCGAGCGTATCAACGAGTCGGTATGAAGCTTGATCGATTCCATCACTTCGGAAAGGATCTCGAAACCTTTATCTTCATTTTCTTGCTCCAGTGCATCACTAAGAGAGGTGTTTTGCCCTAGAATCAACGCATAGCGCAATGCCGTCGAACGCTCTTTTTCAAGTTGATTATTAAGTGCCAATGAGAGTTGATCGCTGAGACGTCCGAGGGTTTGTGAGGTTACCTTTTGTTCCAAATACAACATGATGCCGCCGAGGAGAATCATGATAAGAAAAAATATTCCGGCAATCGTTTTCTTATCGGAAAAAAAGTTCAGCCAGCGATCCATTACCGACCCCCTTTTTGTTTCTTGCCCATTTTATAAACATACGCCAATACTTCCGCAACCGCGGCAAACAGCATATCGGGGATCGGACGATCCACTTCAACCTCTTTATACAGTGAGCGGGCGAGCGGAGGATTTTGGACGATATGGATACCGTTCTCGCGTCCTATTTTTTTAATCTGTATCGCCATATTATCTACCCCCTTCGCGACCACAACCGGAGCATTATGTTTTGTTTCATCGTACACAATGGCTACCGCATAATGGGTAGGATTGGTAATAATAACATCGGCGGTCGGAACCGCCGACATCATCCGCTTTTTGGCCGCTTGCATCTGAATTTGACGGATTTTAGCTTTAATATGAGGATCCCCCTCCATATTTTTCATCTCGTCTTTAATCTCTTGAATCGACATTTTTAGTTTATCAAAATAGTTTTTTCGAACTAAAAAAAGATCGACGATAGCATAGAGAAAAATAATAATCAGCATCACCGAAGCCAACACGATTGCTTTATCCCTCAACCAGAGCATTTGATCTCGAAGATTGAACAATGCTACCGTCGGAAGCTCTTCTACGTAATACCAAAAGTAGAGAAATCCTATCCCCAAAGCCGTAAGAGATTTAAAGGTTATTTTCACCGATTCCAGTGCTTTTTGGAGGGTAAAAAGATTCGCGAACCCTTTAATCGGATCAAGCTTTGAAAAATTGGGAGTTAGCGGCTTGGTCGTAAAATTAAACCCGATCTGACCTACGGTACCCAACACCCCCGCTATCGCGACAACAACCGAGATGGGAATCGCCATAATGAGGAATTCCCTCATTGTCACCACCGCTATATCGAACATCAGTTCTCGATCCAGCGGCTGGTTCATAAGAGAAAAATAGTACCGTGAGAGCGCGAGCATCCGATCCGCAATAAACGTAAACATCATAATCAACGCCAAAATGGCGACTAAAAGAACCACGACCCCGACAATATCCTGACTTTTGGGGACATTCCCCTCTAGCCTAGCATCTTCAATCTTCTTGGCGGTGGGTTCTTCGGTCTTTTCTTGATCGTCAGCCACAGATTAATCCATTTTCATTGACATATCGATCCAATTAGCCTGATGGATAAGTGAGCCGGTGCTAATCGCATCCACTCCGGTTTGGGCATAACGCTCGATGGATTCAAGAGTGATGTTGCCGCTTGCTTCGAGTAATACACTGCTATGGTGTGCCCATTTGTATTCAACTACTTCACGCAGCGCTTCGGCAGACATATTGTCGCACATCACGATGTCGGCACCCACTTCCATAGCATGCTTCGCCATCTCTATTGTCTCAGCTTCAATCTCTATCTTCGCGGTAAACGGTATTTTTGCACGTGCCTCTTCCATAAAAAGCTCTAGATTTGGAATCGTTTTAAGATGGGTATCTTTGAGCATCAGTGCATCGTCCAGTCCCATCCGATGGTTCGTAGCTCCGCCGATGCGGGTCGCATATTTCTCGAAATTACGCAGTAGTGGGCGGGTTTTTCGAGTATCGAGAAGTTTGGTACCGTAAGGGGCAATGATATCGACATACGCTCGTGTCAACGTCGCAATCGAACTGGCATGGAGAAGGATATTGAGAAATGTCCGCTCAATCCGAAGGAGTGTGTGCGAATCGCCGCTTAGCTCCATCAATACCTCCCCTTTCACAAAGGTTTCGCTATCACGTTTGTGCCATATGATCGTGAACTTTTCGATATCCGCCAATACACTCAAATACGCTTCTCCGGCTACAACCCCGTCACTTTTAGCAATGATCTTCGCACTGGCACTCACCGCTTCAGAAACCCGCGCATACAAATCCCCACGCCCTACATCTTCGTCCAATACTTCACGGATAAATTGTTCGATCATAGAGTTACCTTTTTCACTTTTTTTACAAAACTTTTATCTCTTCGATAGAGATGTTCAAAACACTACAAACCTCTGCAAACAAGTTATTTGTGAATTCCAGCATAGATTTGATTTCTTCCTTAGCGGGTAGTCTTCTATGGGGTGAGGGGTATGATTCACGGATATGGTATTCACTTATAATGTCTAAAAAAGAGAGATCAGACTCAGGTAGAGTTAATCGATGTTTTATAAGCTTGTATATTTCTATCAAATCGTGAATTTTTACAATTTTACTGTTTTCAAATGCTAATATCGATTTTAACGTTATCTCAGCAGAATAATGAATTTCAACGGCAACAATATCGCTGTAGTGATTTAGATCATACAGTAAATTAGCCGTGCTTAAGTGATGCCAAGCCTTTGTTAACCACTCTTTAGCTGACGTTTCGTTCATACAACACTTTTCCATTTTGCAGAATGTCTACTTTGTAAAAATAATCTTCACGTGCATTGATAAAACTCGATGGAGCGGATAAAACATCAATGCCGTTGGTATGATAATTCATGATGATAGGTCGCAGTTGTTTTCTTGCTTGTAAATTATAATCTCTACCATCTTCTATTTTCAGATCATCTTTGACTAAAAACAAATCAATGTCACTATCTTCCGTAGGAGTGCCATAGGCATAAGAACCAAACAAGATAATCTTATCAGGATCAAGAGGCTTAAGACATTCAACAATTTCATGTTTAAGTGCTTCAATATCTACCATCTGATCCCTCCTATGTTGTAATTGAGTAAATTATATCCCAAAACTCATAAAGAGATTCAGACATCCCATTCTTGTCATACCGAACTTGATTCGGTATCTATGCTTTTGTGTTTGTAGATTCCGTGTCGTGGCACGGAATGACAGTGGAAATTGATTTTTGATTTAAGCATATCCCAATTTTCAAAAGTGAAGATTGAATGCATGACACCTTGATTTTTAATTATTATGTTAACTCTTTTGGAATTAATTTATAACTTACAGTATCAAGTTCCATTTGATAGATTTTTAAATGTTTCCACTGTTCTGTTTTTGGTAGACTCATAATATAGGTTATAGTTTCTTTTTCTGCTTTATTCCCTATATAAATACAATTGATTAAATCACTTGGAAATCTTATATCTATACCATCGATATACTCATCATTTGTTTCAACATAAACACTCATACGATATTCGTCTTCATACGCCCAATCTTGGCTTTTTGTCAAAAATATATCTTTTAATGTATCTTCTATAAAAAACTCATTTGAGTTTATACTTTTCCTATTATTTTTAGGAATATATACAACTTTTTCTAAATAATGTAAAATTACTGCATAATTTGGAAGTTTTAAACTGCTAAAAAACGAATGATTTTTAGCAAATTCTACAACTATACCCTTATGATTATTTGCATAATGAGCCCACATTGCTAAATGCTCTTTATTTCCTGATAGGCACAAAATACCTGTATTATTTAGAATAGGATTGATAGAAGCATAATGCACTTCATGAGCTTGATTCGTATCATTAAAATAAGAAGAGACCATATCAACAACTAGATGGTTCTCATCGTTAACCAACTCTTTAATATTTGGTTTCAATTCAAATGGATCATTAAAATTTAACGGATTACCAAACCACAATAGATTATCTTCAAAAATATATTTCAAAATACCTATTTTTTCATTATTTTTATTATAGATATGTGTTGGCATATATTTAAAAACACTCATCCTTCAACCTTATTGCCCATCATCTCTTTTTCTATTAAATCATCATTGGATTTGCCATCTAATAACTCTTGAAAAATCTTTTTACAATCCATACATTGATACCGTTGAACTTCACCATATCCATATGTACGTTTATTTTTTTTATGAATATTTTTTGATGCACAATACGGGCATTCTACAAACTGTAGCCATTCATCCCGCTCTGTTTGCTTTTTACTGACTACTTTTTCTTTTGGCTTCGAATATGTTGTGACTAAATCTAATAATTCTTTGAACATTTCTTTATTCCATAATATTTCAGTGTAATATATTTGGTAACTGCTCGTATCTATTTTATACTCTTTTGTGTAATCATCAAACTTAGAAATAACATACCAATCTGGTATCTCAATACTATTATGTCCTACATAGCTTTTTTGAAAATTGATGCCGTATTTCAATCCGTTACCAATCAATATCCATTTAGAATTATTATAACTGTCAATTTTTTTAATAAAATTCATTTTTTCTAATATTTTATTGAAATGATTAGTTTTGACACTTTTATAATAATTTAACATAAGTGAAGTGGTTAAAAATTTATTAATTCCTTTATTACGTTCTTCTATTTCAGTGTTGAATTTTAGGTATGTTGTTTCCCAATAATTACCAGATTTAATTTTTATAAGTCTTTCTTTTAATTTTTGTTCAATGATTATTTTATCCCTAATTAGTGTAAATCCATTATCACTTCCATAAAGTTTAATATCAATTTTTTCATTTGAAACATTCACCGTTCCAGCATCACGATAATCCCCATCTTCATTAACAATATCATATATGTTTGCAATCGATGAATATCCATGATTATTTTCTTGTAAAATTTTATATTTGCCTGATATTACTTTTATTATTTCATCGATTTCTTCTTTCAACAAATCAATAGGTAATAAATACTCACTCTTTGTAAAAAATAATTCGATCGTATTGCTTGAAGCAGGTTTTGTTTCTTTAGACCATGAAAAGTTACCATTACCTCCAATCAGAAAGCCATATTTATTCCCATCTTCGTCAAATAAATTCATCCATTCAAACTCATATTTGTACAACAGAGTACACCCAGTATTTGGTATTTCAATGAGATGATTAAAATCATCTCTAAAGCCTTTATTTTTCGACTTATAAAATAGAATATTGTCTTTGTATTTGAAAACCTCTTGAACGAGATTATTTTCATCTAATTTTTGTATTAGATGTTTACAGAGTCTTCTTGGATCATTCGTAGTATATTGATACCGCTTTTCTTTCCAGTCAGGGCAAGAGCACGTCAAATTTTTAGCATCAGTAATATATTTACCATTGGCAGATTTTAAAATAGTAAAAAAATTGTTGATAGCTGAAAACATTTCTATTCCTACTTTCGAAGTCTATATTGCTTTAGTTAGTACTACTTACATCCGCCCAAAAGTGCACAGCTTCTTCCAACATAGTACCTGTGAGCAAATAATAGTTTGCGATGGCTCGTTCCATCATCTCTGCCGTATCCGATCTCAGATCAAAACTAAGCGAGTCATCACCAGCATAGTGCTTAAGTTCATTGCGAGTTTGATTTAGTAAATCAGCTACCAATTTTTCAGTCTTTGGATCACTGTCACCGTGCTGTTTTGCCAAAGCGATTATCTCGTTTTTTATTTGATCGAAAGAAGGAGTTCGACCAAGAATGCGAAGTCTTTTACCGAGAATTTCCTCAGCTGCGCCAGCGAGCGTAAGGGCAGATAAATAATCGTCGTCATGCCAAAGCCTAAGCGCTGTGATTAGTTGGTGCTCTGCAATTTCTTCTGCTGTGAGTATTGAAGTTGACATGTTGACTCCTAATGTTTAAGTTCATCAAGAATGTTTACAATGTTGTTTGCACCTCGAACTTGACTGTTTTCTACATATGAGCTTTTGATTTGTTCAAGTTCGGAAGCAGTTAATATAAGCCCTCTTAATGCATCACAAAGATTATTTGTCTCAGAAAATGAGCTACTCGTAGAAAATGAGCCTATTATCCATGATCGAATGCTCTCTGATTTTGATGCTTGGTCGCGGATAAGTTTGATTATTTTACTGGCTTCGACGGGGTAGTTTATGGGAATAGTAGGAGTGTATGCCTGCCATTTACCTATAAAACCGCTAGGATCTTCTCCAAGTCTAATACTTACATGGGGAATTTCTCGACCTAAAGCAAAACCTACTTCTTGATTGCACCAGATACTACTGCTGTAGCCTTGGTGCAATAGGATAAGCATGCAGTCTGTGGCAAGAAGAAATCTTACAATTTCTTCTTGCCACATAGCTGTTGGCTCTATGTCTTCATGTGCTACAAATGGTTGTAGATTGTATTTCTCTAATTCACGTGCAAAGTTCGTAGCAATAGATTTATGCATTGAAACATGAGAAATGAACAGTTTAAGAATTGGCATATTATTTCGACACCTTTTTGATATGTTTATTTATGACACTAACGTTTGAAAAAAGAGGAGTTACGTATTCAATCTTCACTTTTCTGGATTCCATTTTCACGGGAATGACGGGGAGTATCAGATTTCTAAAAACTATTTCACTGTATTGATCTCTAATACTTAAAATGCTTTACACTAAAGTATACATACGACACGGCTTTATAAAAATCAAAGTTGCTTTTAAAAAGGATGGATAACCTTGTATTTTATACGACTATTTGTAGCTTCTAATATTTGCAATTCTAACGATTTAAAACGAATTGTTTTATCTACATTTAAATCATATTTTACTTCTTGTGAAAATGCTGGTCTCGCTACCGAATCAATAAATTCTCGATACATAAATGTTGCTACACCTTTAACAACACCTAAATAA
Organism: Sulfuricurvum sp.; assembly: GCA_024637215.1. GTDB lineage: Bacteria > Campylobacterota > Campylobacteria > Campylobacterales > Sulfurimonadaceae > Sulfuricurvum. The sequence goes on along the minus strand of JAGXFM010000030.1, from coordinate 46,506 downwards.
ACAAATTCCTGCTTAAAGGATTCATTTGTAATTTCTGTATGATCTTCATAGGTCACTTTAATTTGTGGATCAAGTAAAAAGATTCTTGTTACACCAGATGCAGTAGTTTGATATATAAATTGTTCATTGTTTTTTGAAATATATATACCACCTTCTGCTTGATAAGAAGTTCCTTGTAATGTCAATCGTATAGGTTGAGTTGATTTATAAAATTTACCTTCCACGGATTCTCTATCTAATCTTAAATTTCCTGACTTTATATAAAAATTTGCATCAAATCCATCAATTACACAACGAGTAAATACCTCACTAATTCTTACCTGTTTTTCAATAATTTTATTCGAAGTTATTATTAAAGTTTCACCAAGAGACTTTTCAGCGATATTCCCTACATCGGGATTAATGATTAGTACACTTTTAGGAGAGCTGAAGCTACCTAAATCGATTATACGATATGTACTCATTTGAGAAGGGTGATTTGGGCTCTCAGCAAAACAACCGCTTAATCCAAAACCTAAAACAGAAAAAACAGCTAAAGTAAGTCCAAAAGATTTCATATTATTCCATTAATTTAAATTTAATACACAATAATATCTTTTGTTATCTTATAAATTATTAATTATCTTTTTTCTACAGCTGGATTCCCGATCAAGTCGGGAATGACGGGAGGAGATTTCCGTTACCCTTCGACTAGCTCAGGGCGAACGGAAATTACTATAACGCCATCATCCTCTCCAACGCAATTTTTGCCCAATACGCCGTATCTTCGTCCACTTCGATCTCATTAATCGGCGCACCCTCTTCGATCGATTTAAGGACATTATATAAATCTTCCAATGTCGTCTCATTCATCGTCGGACATTCGGGTTTGGTACTTGAGAGAATATAGGTATTACTCGGACGGAGACGGTTGACCATATTAAATTCTGTCCCTACCGCCACCTTTTGATCCACTGGAAGTTCCATGATGTATTTGATGAGTTGCGAAGTCGAACCGACGAAATCGGCTCGGTCACAGATAGCAGGGTCACATTCAGGGTGGACGGCGATCAAAATCCCCGGATACTTATTGCGGTAAAACTCGATATCCTCGACACTAAAGAGCTGATGCACCGAGCAAAATCCGTCGTAGCAAATGATGTCCGCTTCTTTGGGATCACTGCCATCACCGATGACGCACGATTTCAGCCCCATCATATTGGCGATATTTTGCCCCAGACAGCGATCAGGGACGAAGAGGATCTTTTTCCCCTCGGCGAGTGCATTGGTAATAATCGTTTTGGCGTTGGAGCTGGTGCAGACCATTCCTCCCATTTTCCCCACGCGGGCTTTTACCGCCGCATCGGAGTTGATGTACGTGATCGGGAGAATATCATCCGCTTTGATCCCCGCATCTTCGAGTTTTTGGATCGATTGATCATAATAGAGTCCGTCGATCATTTTTGCCATCGCACAGCACGCAACTTTCGGCATAACAACCCGTTTGTGGGGGCTGAGAATTTTGACGCTCTGCCCCATAAAACCGACACCGCAAAAGACAACGAACTCTTTATCATCCGCCATCGTCCGTTTGGCGAGTTCGAGCGAATCTCCCGTAATATCCCCCATCTCAAACACTTCATCGCGCTGATAAAAATGGGCGACGACCGTGACACTGAGACGGCTTTTAAGATCAATAATTTTTTGTTTTAACTCTTCTGCGCTAGTATTCAAAATCATTCCTTACTCTCATTAGGATGTTATTATATCTTTTGAAATATAATACCATCCAAAATTTACCAACAAAGAGTCACCTATTATGGATTTTTTATTTAACCTCAATGTACAGTTTTATTTGGCCGCTTATCTCCTCGGCGGTATCCCATTCGGGCTTATTTTGGCAAAAGTGTTTGCCGGCGTTAATATTACCGACTCAGGCTCAGGTAGCATCGGGGCGACCAATGTACTGCGCGTTGTTAAAGAGACCAATCCTAAACTTGCTAAAAAGCTGGGTGCCGCGACATTAGCCCTCGATGCACTGAAAGGGATCGCTGTTGTCCTCGCCGCTAAATATTTTGAAATGAGTGATTCGGTTCAATGGATGGTTGCCGTTCTCGCCGTTATCGGTCACTGCTTCAGCCCGTATATGTGGTTTGAGGGGGGCAAAGGGGTTGCAACGGGGATCGGCGTTATGGCGGTTATGTTACCGATCCCTACCGCCATCGCCCTCATTGTATGGGGAGTTGCCGCTAAAACCATCCGTATCTCATCGCTCTCCTCGATGCTCGGACTGCTTGCCCTTGTTATCGCTTCGTTTGTCCTTTATCCTACGATGTTCCATGCTCCGGTACTTTTCATCGCCTTTATCCTTTTTTACAAACATATCCCTAACTTTGTCCGCCTTTTCAAAGGGGAAGAGAAACGGGTCGCATGACCATTCTTATCGAGAATCTCACCTTTGATACTGTTATCGGGATTCTTGATTCTGAACGCACCACCCCTCAGAGGGTTCAAATCGACTGCACTATTGACTATTCTTATACTAAAGATGCCTTTGTCAATTATGCTGAAGTTGCCCAAATCATTGAAAAGACTATGGTGGCTCAGCAGTTTGAATTGATCGAAACTGCCCTCGAAACACTCAGTATCACTCTCAAACATCATTTTCCGCTTATTCAAACCCTCTCTTTAACTATTCGTAAACCTAATATTCTTCCAAATTGCACCGTCGGTGTTCAAAAAAGTTTCATTTTTTAAAAAAAATTGAAAAAAAGTTTAAAAAATTCTAAAACTATGGTATCATTTCGGCAAAATTTCCGTTAGATGAGGAATCTGAATGCGTATTCTGATCATTGAAGATGAAGTAACCCTCAATAAAACCCTTGCAGAAGGGCTCAAAGAATTTGGTTACCAAAGCGATGTCGTCGAAACCCTAAAAGACGGCGAATATTATCTCGATATTCGTAACTATGACCTGATTTTGATGGATTGGATGCTATCGGACGGTAACAGCGTCGATATCATCCCTGACATCAAAAGCAACACCCCTAAAACTGTAGTTGTTGTCCTCTCAGCACGTGATGACAATGAGAGCGAAATTGAAGCACTTAAAGCAGGTGCGGATGATTATATCCGTAAACCGTTTGACTTTGATGTTCTTGTTGCTCGTATTGAAGCACGTTTACGTTTCGGCGGTAGTAATATCATCGAAATTGATGACTTGACGATTAATCCTGAAGAGGAAAAAATCATTTATAAAGAGAAAGAGATCGAACTCAAAGGTAAACCTTTTGAAGTGTTGACTCACCTTGCACGTCATCGTGATCAAATCGTCTCTAAAGAGCAATTGCTCGATGCAATCTGGGAAGAGCCTGAGCTTGTTACCCCGAACGTTATTGAGGTTGCTATCAACCAAATCCGCCAAAAAATGGACAAACCTCTCGGTATTACAACCATCGAGACGGTACGTCGCCGTGGATACCGCTTTTGTTTTCCAAAAGAAGTATAAGACGACGCTTTCTTTTTCAACTTATTGTCGCTTCGGCGGCATTGGTTATCCTTTTCTCCTCTTTTTTATATCTTTTTATCAAACAATCCATTTACGATGAAAAACAAGCCGAACTGATCGGTTACGCTGAAAATATCTCCTCCTATAAATCTCTTTTATCGGCACAGAAAAACAATACCGAAACCCTTACGGGACTTAACGTAGAGCTAATCAGCCTGACTCCTAATGAAGAACATCTCGATTTTTATGAGACGTTACACAAAGATAAAACGACAACCCTTACCCTCATCTATCCGTTTGACTTTGAACGCTCCTCTTATCTGAAAGTGAGCCGTGACATCACTTCCACCAAACGGCTCTTAACAAAAATAATGAACTCTATTTATCTCATTAATGCCGTTGGGTTTGTCGTGATTATCCTTTATGCTATCGCTTTTTCGAAAATGTTGATTGCGCCGATCACCGCTCTCTCCCGCAGGTTAGCTAACATGAATGAGCATTTGATCCGTCCTATCAAAGTTGAACAGCTCCCTGATGAATTCGAACCGCTCGGAGAAACCCTCAACCGTCTAATCGCTCGGATACAAAATTTTGTCAAATACCAAAAAGAGCTTTTTATCGGTGCAGCACATGAACTGAAAACGCCTCTGGCTGTTATCAAGCTCAAAAATCAGGTAACTTTAATCAAAAAACGTTCGCCCGAAGAGTACATCGAAGCGATCCGTATCACCAACCAAAGCGTCGATGAGATGAATAAAATTGTTGCCGACATCCTTAATATCGGTCGTCAAGAGGGGGCGCAACTCGAAATTCCGATCCAAACCGATATTATTCAAATCCTCAAAAAATGGGAAGGTGATTTTAAACTTTTGGCCAATAGCGAAAATAAAAATCTAGTCACCCATTTTGTTCCCGATGCGTTTAGTGCCGTGTTACAAGTAACCCTACTAAATCAAATAGTGCAAAACTTCTTGCAAAATGCCTTAAAATTTACCCCTGAGGGGAAAACGATTACGTTTCAAAGCCATCTCAATAGTATAGGGATTGTCATTGAAGTGATCGATGAGGGGTGTGGAATCGATGAGAGTGTCGATCTGTTTGCACCGTTTAAGCGCCAAGGGAACAAATCAGGGGTCGGGTTAGGTCTCTTTCTGGCCAAAAGTGCCGCTGAAGCGATTGGAGCGATTATTACACTCACAAACCGAGAAGATGGAATTGACGGTTCATGTGCCCGTCTTATTCTCCCTTCGAAACTGTGTTGCGTCCTTCCGCAACGGTAAGTTTTGAGAGTTTAAAACTCCTCAAAGGTTCCTTTCGCTATAAATCGCGCAATAACCAATAAAAAAACAGAGGTTTACCCTATGCCATTACTAATAGTCGATGAATGTATCGCATGCGACGCATGCCGTGAAGAATGCCCGATGGATGCTATTGAAGAGGGCGATCCTATTTATATCATCGATCCGGACCGTTGTACCGAATGTGTAGGAACCTACGATGAGCCTGCTTGTATTGCCGTGTGTCCGGTTGATTGTATTATTCCGGATAAAGATAATGTCGAAACGATGCAAGAACTTCTTTACAAACACAAGCAACTGATTGAGGAAGAGGAGTAAATGGCGAAATGTACCGCCGTTATCGATATTGGAAGCAATTCCATTCGCCTCGCGGTATTTCAAAAAACCAGCCGTTTTGCTTTTCATATTCTTCAGGAAGCTAAAAGTTCAGTCCGCTTAAGCGAAAATGCCTACAAAAATAATGGATTTCTTCAAAATGAAGCGATGGAGCGCACAGCTCAGGCTCTCGGAGAATTTTTATCGATAGCCCGATCTTTCGGCGCTCGAAAGATTTTGTGTGTTGCCACTTCGGCCCTTCGAGATGCCCCAAATGCCTCTATTTTTCTCTCCCGTATCCGCCGTGAACATGATCTCTCTATTAAAGTAATCAGTGGAGAGAGGGAAGCTTATTTAGGAGGTATGGCGTGTGCCAATCTTCTCCCTCCGCTTCCTGAAGCTATGAGTGTCGATGTAGGGGGAGGTTCGAGTGAATTCACTCTCCTTCGTAACGGTAAAGTGGAAGAACTTTTTTCCCTCAATATCGGAACCGTCCGTATCAAAGAACTTTTTTTCGATACGGATAATATTGCAGGTGCCATTGAGTACATTGATGAGGCTCTAAAACAACTCCCCCGTTTTGATACAACGACCCTGATCGGGATCGGAGGAACCTTCCGTGCTATAACCCGTGCCTTGATGAAGAAAGAGGAATACCCTCTTAAGAAGCTGCACGCGTATACGACGGATGAAACCTCATTTTTGCGCTTCACCGACCAAATACAAGACTCTACCCCTAAAAAACTCCGTTCTCTCTTTATCAAACCGGATCGTTTTGATACGATTAAACCCGGCTCTCTGATTTTGGAACGTATTATCCGTTATACAAAAAGCAAAACACTCATATGCAGCGGTGTCGGTGTACGCGAAGGGGTATTTTTGAGTGATCTGCTCCGCAATGCCGGAGACCGCTTCCCTGCAAACTACAATCCAAGTGTCCGCTATCTCCTTGATACCTATGGTTTGCACAGTACCCACGCCCAGCAATGCGCCCATTTAAGTAAACGTTTGTTCGAACTGCTTCATGTTTCTCTTGGAATAAGCCCTGAGCATCATCATGAGCTTAGTATAGCCGCAAAACTTCTCTCAATAGGGGTAGACGTCCGTTACTATGCTTATCAACGCCACAGCCACTACTTAGCGATGAACACACTTGATTATGCACTGAATCATTCACAGATCGCATTAATCTCCCATCTTCTACTCTTCAAAAAAGGGCATGCTTCCTCGTCTTTGGTTCCCAAAGAGGGCTACGGTACCCTTTTACCGGATAATTCTACCCTCGATGCGCTCAGTGCCCTGCTATGGCTCTCTCATATCCTCTTAGCGGCAAGGATTGATGCCTCAGAGGTATCCATTCATGTAGAAGAGGGAAAACTGCTTGTTAGCGGAAAACATCTCTATCTAGCACGCGAACAGCTCAAAAATATCGTTCTTCCAAAAAATCTGATTGTGGTGTTTAGTTAAGAGGGGTAAAGTAGAAGCGTTTTCCCGTTCATGGCTCGATCAAACTCACCACAAACGGACGTCGTATTAAAATCTTTGTCCGATTGTAAATTCGAAGTGAGTGACATCATCTCCGGCCTTATCGCCGATAGGATTTGAGAATACAAGTTGTAACGGCCCCACCGGACTAAACCACTCGAGAGACACTCCATATCCTCCGCGCTTGATTTCACTCAAACTCTCTTCCCCGATCATACCGTAATCGACAAATGCCGTAGCACGCATACGGGCCTCCGGAACGAGCGGAACACTGAATTCCAATGAGTTAGAGAAGGTTTGAGTTCCTCCGATTTTATAAGGTTCACCGGTCGATACATCGATCCCGTTTGTTGGAGAGATTGAGTATCCCTGATACCCGCGAACCGATCCGATTCCCCCCATATAGAATTTTTCACCTAACGGTAGATACCCTGTCTCTTCCGCATAATTAAAGCGTGCTTTATATCGTAAAATAAGGTCGAAATCGGTCAGCTTTTGGAGTCCTTGGTAGGCACCGAAAGTGGTACGGCTTTTAATAAAATCCGCTTCTCCTCCGACTCCCGCTTTTTCAATACTTTGCGAAAATGAGACCCCTTCACGCGGAACATAATAATCATCGGTATTATCAAAGGTAACCGACGTAATGACTGAACTCTTCGCGTAACTTTCATATGAACGAGGATCAAGTGTCGAAGTCGTTGCGTCCACATCACTGTAATCATTTTTAGAATAGTTATACCCCATATATCCGCTCCAATAACGGTTAAAACGGTGACCTACCCCTACACTCATCCCAGTCGAAGAGGTGGTATAGCTGTCGTATTCCGTAGAACTGTCATAAATTGAGAAGTTACCGCTAAAGTCACTGTCATTAAGGCGAGGATTTGAGATATTAAATGAGTAGTTACTGGTACGTTGTGAACGTTCTAAGTTGAGCCCGACATTGATCCCTGAACCAAAAATATTACGATCACTAATCGCCACACTCACCAAGATACCGCCGAAGCTTCCATATCCTCCCCCGAGTTGGATATTTCCGGTCGGTGCTTCTTTGGCTTGGACGATCAAATCCATCGACTCATCGTCAATCCGTTTCTCTTCAATCGTATTGCTCTCGAAATATCCGGTTCGCCCTAATGCATTGCGTGAGTCTTTGAGATCGCTCAAGCTGTATAAATCACCCGGGGCTAGGAACAATTCACGACGAATAACACGGTCGAGCGTACGATTATTTCCGGAAATAATGACATTTCGGATCCGTACCTTTTTACCCGGAGTGATGCGATAGACGACATCGACACTCTTTGTCTCTTTGTCTTTACGCAAATCAGGCTGCACTTGAACGTATGCGTATCCCAAATCGGCAATTTTGGTTTTAATACGCTCCGCATCTTCGCGGAATGTTTTAATATTAAACGGTTTGTTTTTTTCTAACGCAATAACTTCAAGAAGCTCTTTATCGTCAATAACTTGGGTATCTTGAAATACCAAGATATCGGATACACGATACACATCCCCTTCAAAAATACTATAGCTCATTTGCGCTTCGTAACGATCAAAATCGACCGCCACAAACGGCTCATCAACTTTTGCATCGAGATGACCGTGCTGCATATAAAAATCTCGGATACGAAGCGGATCGTACTGTAATTCGGCAACTTTCATTTTGCCGTCATTGCGTCCCCACATCCATCCCATGAATTGCTCTTCTTTATTGGCAATCATACTGTCAAATTCATCACTGTCGAGAACACTGACTCCCGCGTACGTGAGTTTTTTGATAATAATCTCTTCACCCTCATTGACGATAAACGTCACATGCATACTTCCATTATCGAGTTTTTCACTATCAATCTCAACAACCGAATCGATTTTGCCGTCTTGACTTAGAGCATCAACGATCCGTTTTTTAGCACTATCAAGTCTTTTCTCATCGTAAAGGCTCCCTTTATCGATCTGCAAAAGTGTTTTTTGAGCCTCTTCATCGTTCTCTTTGTACCCTTTGAGCTCAATTTTAGAGATAATCGGCTTTTCTTTGAAGTGAAAAGTCACTTTTCCCTCATCCTCTTCTGCCCATACGTCTTCGAAGTAACCTTGATCAAAGAAGTTCTTGATCGTTTTATCGACCGCTGCCGAATCTAAAGGTTCGCCGATTTTGACCTCATTAAGCCGCTTTGCGACGGTCTCGGAAATATGGATCATTCCATCATACTGAATCGATTGGACGTTTTGCGTAGATGCGTGTACCAATGCACTCGCGACTATCAATGAGAGGGTAATTGTTTTCAAGCCAAAGTTTCCATTGCGTTAAAATAGTCTCTCATTCTATCACTCTAACGATTAATAGTTCTGTAAATTAAACTTAAAAGGGTTAAAATAGCACCATTAGAGTCAAAGGGTAATCATGAAGATCGGTATTGTAGGGTTAGGATTAATGGGAGGTTCGATGGCACTTGCCCTCAAACACCGCTCCTTTATCTCCTCTATTATCGGATGTGACCACAACGAAGAGCATCAGATGATCGCCCTTCAGCGAGGATTAGTCGAGTCTTTTATGAGCTTTGAAGAGCTTAAAATGCATTGTGATGTGATCTTTTTAGCTGTCCCCGTAGACGGTGTTATTGAGTTTCTCCAAAAATCGACCGACTTGGCCGGAAGTGATAAAACATTGATCGATTTGGGGAGTACCAAAGCCCTTATCGTCGATGCGATCCCTGCCATTATCCGCAAAAATGTCGTCGCCGCCCATCCCATGACCGGTACGGAGCAATTTGGTCCCAGTGCCGCATTAGAGGGGTTATACGCAGAGAAGGTCGTCGTACTGTGTGATTTGGAACACAGCGGTGATACGCAACGCGATACGGCGCTTCGGATTTTCCAAGCCATCGGTATGCGAATACGCACCATGGGGGCAGAACAACATGACCGCCATGCGGCATTTATCAGCCATATGCCCCATGTCATCTCGTATGCGCTAGCCAACACCGTGCTGGCCCAAGAAGAGAAAGAAAATATCCTCACCCTTGCCGCAGGGGGATTTCGTTCCATGAGCCGTTTGGCTAAAAGTTCTCCCGTAATGTGGGAAGATATTTTTCGCCAAAACCGTGAAAATGTCATCGAAGCGGTCGAACTTTTTGAAGTAGAGTTACACGCCCTCAAAATGGCACTGCAAAATAAAGATTATTCTGAATTGCGCCGTGAGATGAAAGGGGCCAATAAGCTCTACGATATTTTTAAATAATTACCATTCAAATAATCTCGTCATCCTCGGTAAACGCTTCATCTGGATTGGGGTGTTTGGGAGTGGTGAGCGCGCTTTGTTCCCACCCTTTTCTCCACCTATTTTTCTCGGTTGCGTCATTTTGATTTTTGCAATACTTTTTTTCAGATTATGGCGGGTTCGCTCTCTTAAAATCGGATCAGTAGTGTAAACCCGTTCGTACCAATAGCGTGCACGTTCATAACGACCGCTCATATAAAGAGCATTGGCTCGGTTATAACGTACTTCGGGAGAGTCGTGTTGTAACTGATACCGTGTATAGAGGCGTTCGCTCTTTTCATACTCCCCACGCACGTAGGTCGCTTTCGCCTCTGAAAGTTCACTAAAATCCAAAAGCCCCGCATTAGCGGACGTGGGATCGAGACTCAGCAGCAGTAGTAATGCGCTCACACTCACACTACGCCGTTTACTCATGGAGGAGAGGGCAAACATGATTAAAAGCATCGCCACTCCTAAAGGGTAAAAAAAGAGGGGAATATGCGCTTGTTTTCGGTGTATCTCTCGTAATTGCAAAAGTTTTTCATGAACATTTACAACATCTGCCGAAGAAGAAACACGGATGAGACCTTCACTTCTCAGCGCGTTTGCCGTGACAACGATTTTCATATCTGCTTTACTCTGAAGCAGTTTTTCTTCCAAAAGAGTTGGATTTGAAAGTTTGGCAGAAGGTGTGAGGTGTCTAATCAATTCGGCCAATATCCCTCCGTCATTGCTGCGCGGTGCGATACGGTAGAGATGATCATCAAACGCTATCAGCTCGATTGCGTCGCCCAATAAGGTGTAGAGGGTTGAGAGGGCATGGGCGCGTGTTTGTTCAAAGTTATCTTCCCCTCGGTCAATGGCTACGAGGATATGAAGCTGTTTTCCTTTACTGGGAGTCGAATCGTGGATCACAGGTTGCGCCATCGCAATGATTAGCAGTATCGCCGCGACAAGAAACAGTGTGTTACGCGGCTTTAGCCCCATCGTCGTCTCTGGAGCACGCAGCTTTAAAAGTACCTCTTCACGCAACCATCGGTTTCTCAACGGCTTTTGAGTGAGCCAAAAATAAAAAAGAGCTAAGGTTGGAAGTAACAGCCAGAGTAAAAATTCCGGATGCAAGAAACTCATGCCAGACCCTTTTGATTACGCCCATAGAGGTAAAGTAGCATCGCCAAAAAACCGATAAAGAGAGGGTAAATATAAAAATAGACAAAATATTTTTGCACTGCCATTATTCCAAACGGAGGGTGAGAACGGTTACTCACCTCTACCCACTCTTCATTCGGTTCAATGATACTCACCTCTACCCCTACCGGCAAAGAGCGAACTAATTTTTTCGGCTCTTCCGAGAGGATAATGGCCCATCCTCTCGCTTCAGGAGTTGTGTAAAAAAAACGTTCAATCTCCTTAGTTACCTTCTGCTCAGAGTGCTCAAATGTAAGTTGCGAGAGAATTTTAAGCAGTGCCTCGTGGTCATCGCTCAAAGGGATTATGAGGGGCGAAGCGGTGGGAACGTAAAGGGCGAACCGATCATTCCCTCGAGCCTTAATAAACGATTGAACATCCTCAATCATTTCAGAGTTAATCGATTTAGGATCAAGTGCGAGGAGAATATCGTACCCGTCTACTTCTTCTTTGACTTCCCGAACCGGAGACATCAGCGCTACGATAAAAAAGGAGATCATCGCCCATTTTGCGATCCACATCCAAAGAGGTGTTTTGCTCTCGTCTGCTCCAAACATCATGGTTCGGGGAAAATAGATCGGATTGGTACGGAGCGGGCAAAGCGCCTCACACGCTAAAAAGAAAAAGAGGATAAATCCGAGCTTTGGAAACTGGAATGTGATCCCCTCAAACATCAATGATCTCGATATAGAGACGGTAATACCCTAACGTCTCCTCATCGATCATCTTCACTTTCGGAGCATACTTGTAGGGAGCCAATCGCTCAAAAAGGTTGTGATACGCCCTCAACGTTCGTTCATTATCACCGGAAAATACCCTTCCTATCTCACTGATTGCATAAGCCGCACGTTTGGGATCGGATAAATCGATGGTTGAGAGTGCTTTGAATTGCTCTTTTCGTTGATTCGTTCGACATTTTCGCATCTGTTTAAGGAGTGCTAAAAAGAGTGCCACGCTCACAGCAACTCCAATAAGAACGACTGCAATAAAATAATAGAGTGAATAATCGTGTATCTCCACCAACGGAGCGATGTCATTGATCGGTATATTAGAATCTCTCATACTCTCCCCTCAAACAATCGTCGCAACGTCACAATCGCATTTGCATCGGTATAGAGTTTGCTCGCCCTCACTCCCGAGACACGAAACGATTCAAAGAGTTCGATATCGTGAGCTTTTACCCGATCACGGTAGCGCTTCACGCTTCGCTCATTAAAATCCCCCTCTAAAACCGCACCGCTCTCAGGGTCGATGAGGGCACTAAATCCCATAACGGCAGGATTCTCTTCGGCACGGTCGCGCACAACGACACAAACCACTTCATGTTTACGGGCGAGGAGGCGCAAATCGGGAATCTCGAAAAAATCCCCGATCAACACCATCAAAGAACGACGCTTGGTTCGTCGGTAAAGCTCTTTGATACTATGGGTCAGATCGACACGATGGTGCAGAATCTCCGCATCCAAAACAGACTGTGTCGCCTGCTGAACCGAAAAACGCTTTTTCGCGGGACGAATTTCATCGCGCAAGCTCTCAGAATAGTTACAATGACCAAATACGTCCCCGTTTGCCACCGCAGAGTATCCGATCAATGCCACCGCTTCGGCGACAGACTCGATTTTGAACTTCTCCGACCCAAAATGCAATCCTCCTCCGAGAAGTGCCACGGTGAGGACATTAAGTTCCCGCTCCTCCCGAAATACCTTCACAAACGGTTTTCCCATCTTTGCCGTCACGTTCCAATCGATGTGGCGGGTATCATCGCCGCTGACATATTCGCGCAGTTCGATGAAATCGTATCCCTCCCCCCGAAACATCGAGGGGTTATTGCCGATACGATCCCCGATGATCTGACGACGGGCTTTAAGGAGAATTTGCGCGCTGTTTTTCATTACGGAATCGGTACTGCTTTAATGATCTTCTCGATCAATTCATCGCTCGTGATCCCCTCTGCTTCCGCTTCGTACGAGAGTACAAGGCGATGACGCATCAGCTCTTTGATGATCGAGGCGATGTCACTCGGAGTTACAAACTCACGGCCGCGTAAAAACGCCACGGCACGCACCGCTTTGAACATATCGATACTCACACGAGGAGAAGCGCCGAACTGTAAAAATCCTTTGATCTCCCCCAATCCAAACGCTTGCGGCTCACGCGTAGCGGTGACGAGGCTGATCATATATTTCTCCACCTCTTCGTCGATATGGATTTCTTTTACTTTCTCTTTGAGTGCCATTAACGTCGTCGAGTCAATCACGGCATTAATCGCCTCGCCTAAGCCCGACCCGACACGCCGCGCGATTGAGAGTTCCTCTTCGGCAGTGTTATATCCGACGGTAATTTTGAGCATAAAACGATCCAGTTGCGCTTCTGGCAGTGGATAAACCCCTTCGTTTTCGATCGGATTCTGCGTCGCCATAACGAGAAACGGAGGGGAGAGTTTAAAACTCTCATCCCCCAACGTCACCTGCCGCTCCTGCATCACTTCGAGCAGTGCCGACTGCACTTTTGCAGGTGCGCGGTTGATCTCATCAGCGAGGAGAAGATTGGTAAAAATAGGCCCTTTTTTGATTTTAAAGCCGTTCTCTTTCGGATCGTAGACCTCAGCACCCAAAATATCGCTCGGGAGCAGATCGGGGGTGAACTGCACCCGCTTAAAGCCTAATCCCAACGTTTGTGAGAGAGCTTTGACCGTTGTCGTTTTCGCCAGTCCCGGAATCCCCTCGATCAAAATATGACCGTCACACAGCAAACCGATCAACAATCCGTCGATCATCTTCTCTTGACCGACAACGACTTTGGCTACTTCGGAGCGTATTTGATTAATTACATCTATCATAGTGTCACCTTTTTATCTATTGTGAGTGTATCGTGTTTCTTTTTAGGTTTCTCTTTCCGTAGCAATCTGTACCGTCATCCCGTACTGGATACGGGATCCATCTTCGGCATTTAATATCATTCTTCTATACTAATCCTAACTCTTCGCTGATGTCTTTGATGAGTTTAGAGAGTGGGCGTTTGTTGATATTTTTATCTTTTGTATCCGAGCACATAATCAATGATTTAATATATTCCTCACCTTTATCCTTGAAAATTTTGGTATCTTTCAACAATATTTGTATTGAAGTATCATTGTACAAATCATATCTATCTTTTAACTCTAAAACTATGTCTTTGTGCCTATTGTATTGTATCTCTAAAGCCAAATCTTTGATGTTTTTATCTGCTTTATCAATCTGCAATTTATCTAATGATTTATTTTTAAAAGTTATTTCAAACTCATCTTCTTGAGTACACAAAACTAAAGGTTTAGTAGTAGTAAATTTCTTTATACTATTGAAATCATCTTGATAAGGATGCACATGAGTACTTAATGTAAATTCTGTTGTGTGCTTTAAAGTTCTATTACAAATTTGGCATGATGGGATGAGATTATAAAAAGAGAGCGCAAAATAGGGATATTTTTCTTTCGATAAAAAATGATCAAAATCTGGGCGTGTGTATTGCTTGGATTTATTCATGATTGTGTGGGTGTAGTTTTTATTGCAATACGGACAAACATCTATTTTCAAGGCATCTGCTAAATTATATCCTCGATATTGAGTTTTGGCTTTTGTAGTAAACTTTTTATATCCATAGGGTTTGGATTTATCCCCAACAAATGCTTTATTGATAATATTAAAATCGAATAATTTGGTCTTTATTTCATTTATCAAGCTTTCAAAATTAGCAGGTTTGCATTTGATAATCTCTTCAATCTTTTTATCTGTAAAATAACTGGCTTCTACTGATGTAAATAAATGTTTACCTATATACTTTTTTACTCCATCATAAAACTCCATTACTATCGAATCATCAACAATTATTTTAATCATTTCTGCTTCTTTGAGCTTGTAATCGTTCTATTGCTTCTTGATGTTCTCTAATCTGTCTTTCTATTTCGCTTGTTTCAAATTTGACGTCATATAGATATTGGAGTTCTTTTTTTAATATCGGCTCTCCCATTAAATTGATTATCTCTTGTGCTTTTATTTGTGTTAAGTTAGTTTGCGTATTTGCATTTGAGAGAAAATCATAAGCATCATTAATTTTACTTTTTGCAAACTCTCCCATCAATCCATCTTTCATAAAAAAACCATGCGAAAGGAGGCTGTGGATGTTTGCACCGAATGTGTCAAGATTTGTCTCTTTTGTTACATTTTTACAATTACTTATTTTTTGATTTCCATTTTTTACTTCGTCATCTTTGTCTTCATATTTTTCTAAAAAAATCACGTTTTCTTTTGGTAAATCTGAAAGAATAAATGGGGAATGAGATGCTACAATGATATTAATTTGCATTTCATAATGTTTGACAAATTCAATTAACCAATTTAAAATTCTTTTTTGCCAATTAGGGTGAAATGCAGTTTCAATTTCATCAAGTAAGATATATAAACTATCCGTTTTACCTTGTCTTAATTGAATTATATTTTCTATTGAAAACATTAATTTCAAAAGGTTTTGTTCTCCACTACTTAATTCATTAAATCTTCTTCCTGTTTTATTTGCAAAATCAATTTTTAAATATGATGGCATTCGTTTTAGAAAAAGTTGTTTTTCATTATTTAATAAATTTACATCAATTTCATAATCTAAATCTACATCATCATTATTTATATTTTTCACTAAAGGTACTAACTCATCTAAGTCCCTTAGTAGCAGTAAAGTTTTTTCTAATTCATTAAGCTCTTTTATATCATTACTTCTATTGTCATCCCTTCTTATTTCCTGTTTGGTGAAATCAATTTTATTAAGATATTCAGTTAAATTTGATTCTAAAAACTTATAAATTTCATCATAAGCTTCAACATCTTTAAATCCCCTATAAAACATGCGAATATGACCTATAATATCATCATATTCTCTATTGTGAGAATTTTTTTTAGAAAAATAATGTAAATATAATATTGTCTCTAGTTTTAAAACATCTTTTATACTTAAGTGTTTTCTTAATTTTTTATATTTTTCTTCTTCATCAATTTCATTTTCTAGACCATCAAAATAATTTATCAATATTTCTCTATCCAAAAATAATTTTGTCGGTAAAAAAAAGTTTTTTATTTCTTTCGGTACTCTGTTTTGATTGAGCAAAAGAGTCATTAAATACCCATAGGTTTTCTCTTCTTCTTTTTCCAAGTTGATGATATTATCTGATTTATTTACCTCAGAAAAAAATAAAAGCTCTGGATTGTATTCATATGTTTTATGGTAATAGCTATCAATCTCTAAACTATTGTTATACATGTAGAAAAAACTTCGATAATATTCTTTCCTAAAATCTTTTGAAATCTTCATACGCGTGTATGCAGTATCTTCATATTCTTTGTCTAAATTATTTGGAAAAATGTCTTCTCTATAATGAGTTAGTCTAAAATCAAAATTACTAATGACATTAGAGTCATTTTCTATTAAATGAGAAGAAATATAAATTTTATTTTTATCATCATTTAGAAAACATATCAGGGAAGCTGGTTGTTTGTATTCAATTTTTGTATTAAATATAATTTTGTTAATAATTTCGCTAATTAAACTACTCTTCCCACTACCATTCTCCCCAACAATCGCTGTAATATTGATATTTTTGCCAAAAAAGTTTTCTAAATGTTCTTTGGATGTAATCGTTAAATTTTCGCCGTCATAATTACACTCAAACCTAGGTGAAAAATTAAACCCTTGATGGTAGATATTTTTATACTTTTCAACCCATAAATAGACTAATTCCATCCGATTTCCCTATCTGCTTCGTATTTCCGTGCATGGTTCGACAAGCTCACCACGAACGGTAAAAAATTTATATGTGTTTTAATGGTATCTTTTGTCCCCTTAATACATCGAAATTCTATTTTGCACCCCAAATGTGGTACAATTATAAAAAAGGAGTTTGCCATGCGTACCAGTACCAGCATCCGAATCGACAACGATGCCAAAGAGATCGCTACCGCTGTTTTAAAACAATACGGCATGAGTCTCAGCGATGGCATCAATCTCTTTTGTAAACAAGTCGCCCTCACTCACTCCATCCCGTTTGAACTCAAAGTTCCGAGTGAGCGGATGAAAATAGCTCTCCAAGAACTCGAAGAACGCAAGGGTGAAAAATTCACCTCAATGGAAGCGTTAAAACGAGATTTGCTCTCGTGAAATACGATATTTTTCGGACGGCATCGTTCAAAAAAGGGTTTAAAAAACTCTCTTCTAAACACCAAGAAGAGGTCTTTGTCGTCATCGAAATATTAGCCAACGGCGATGTCCTCCCGCAAAAATACAAAGACCACTCCCTGAGCGGAAATTATAAAGGCTGCTGTGAGTGCCATGTGCGACCCGATTTATTGCTGATCTACCGAATAAACGAAGGGGTACTCGAACTTACTCTTGTCGAAGTCGGCAGTCATTCTGATTTATTCGGATAAGCGTCCAACCTCTTCTTCGCTTCACGTAAATCCAATGTTCCGGATTCAAGCTCAATAATGATCGGCTCATACACTCTCTCCCCTGAGAGGGCAAGGATCATCACCAACTCTTTGGATGTTTTGGCATCATCGTAAATCTGTTTAGATTTTCTGCGGGGGCGCAATTTCCACAGCCGTCGTACTGCTTCGCCCAATACAACCCCCATCAATATCAATGCTCCATAAAGAGTGTAACGGGCTAAATTACTCCAGTCACTAAGCTGAGGGGGATCGAGAAGATTGGAACGCTCATAACCTGACGCTACTTCAATCGCAACCGCGTCGCTTTGGAGCCGTTTGATTGTCTGACTCTGCGTATCAAAGACATCCATCGTAATTTTCGGGATCACATAACTTTTATCACTCACCAACGCAAATTCCTGACGTATCTCCCCGCTAAACCCCGCCGTATCGGGAGAGATATCGCGTATGGGTTCTTCGATGAAAACATTTACCCCGCTAATGTTCAGTTCATACGGGACGTACTGATCAAGATTTCCCTTCCCTCGCAGAAAGAGACTCACATGGACGGGTTCATGGGCAATAACACTTCGCTTGTCAATTTTTACCTCCAACGCTATCTCTCCGCTCAGTGCGGCCAAATTTTCTTTAGCGTGAATAAGCACTTTCGGCAAGGGTACTTTTTCATCATCAAAATCGTATTTTTTAACATTATCCCGTCCAATCGATGCATTCTCGATAGACGCAAAAGTCGTATGACGAACCAGCGCTTCCAATGAGACCTCGATCACCCCCTCTTTGAGGGGAGTAACAAGGAGATCAAACGTCTGAATCCGTTTATTCTCCACAATCCGATCGCGCTGAGTAAGGATAGACACTTTATACCGTTCATTTCCCGTCGGTTTGAAATCAATCGTATAATCGGCTGCATTGGTTGAAAAAATACACTCATACCGAATGACACCGCTTTGGTTGACGTAGAGGCTTTTCGGTGCTTCTAGAAGACGCCACTGATACGTAGTTCCCCAAAGATTTAAAGCCGTTAGGAGGATTAAGAGTAGCACCTTACCAAGGCTTTGTTTCATGGACACTCCTTTGATTAATCAATTCGTATTGGCGAGAGCTGAGGGAGGCTTTCCCCTGTGATGTTGAAAAGCGGGGATCAGCCTGTGCTTTTTTACCCGCATCTCCCGCACCGGAGGAGGCAATATCACTTTGCATATTTGATCCGCCCCCCTCTTTACCTTTTTTCCCCTCACCCGTCGGCTTATTCTCATCGGATGAAAATTTATCATTTTTTTCCTTACGGAGGTTAAGTGTTTTTTGCTCCTGCACCCCTGTAATCGCACGAAGATTCTGATCGGCTTCACGGCTGTATTGCAACGTAAGTGATTTGAGCAGTGCTTGACGCCCATTTTCAAATTCACTTAGGCGAATATGCGCGTTTCCGATGTTATAAAATACCTTCGATTTGAACCTCGAATCATTCGTGCGGATAGTGCGATACAATCCCAACGCCTCTTGGTATTTTCCCGCTTTATAGAGAGCGTTTGCACGATTGAACGTTCCTTGTGGTGCGTGTATCTCGGAGTACCATTGCGCGGAGCGTTCATAATTGCCCCGTTCGTAATCATACTTCCCCGCCGCCATATAAGGATAATCCACTACCCCGCCGTTTGCACTTATACCAATCATTGCGAGGAAAAGAATTAACACTTTGGCAAGTTTTTCCCCTGCCGTCGTATACGCCAGTATAAAAGTGATCAACGCTAACACCAGAGGGAAATAAAAGAGTTCACGGTAACGTGTCACCGTAGACTCTCCTGCAAAATCTTCACCCCTCTCTCGCTCAATCCACGCTATCACACTTGCCGCATCGGCTCCATCAATCACCCTTCCCCCGCTTTGCTCCGCAATACTATTTATCGCATCATTGCGTGAGCTGACAACGATATGACCGTTCTCATCTTTGAGTGATCCGCTATCTGAGGGCAACGTACTCCCTTGCGATGAAGCGAGCATAACAATACACACTTTTAGTCCGTTCTCCTCCGCATACGCTGCTTCTTTTTCATAGGAGAGTTCATCCCCGCCATCGGTAAAAAGGATCACCAACGGACGCTGCGCATGGGACATTTTTCGAGAGAGTTCCAACGCACTCATCACTTCCGTCCCTTTGGTGATAATCTGCGACTTATCAAGAGAAGCGAAAAGATGCTCGAGCAACTCCCTATCTTTGGTCAGAGGCGAGAGGATAATCGCACTGGTAGTATGCGCTATCACTCCGAAACGATCACGCGAATCAGATCGGATAATTTTAGAAAGAAGCTGTTTTGCCGCATCCAAACGTGTCGGAGCGATGTCGGATGCACGCATCGAATACGAAACGTCCACCGCCAAAATCACATCACTTCCCGACTCTTCGACGGTAACCGGTTTTTCACTCATCACCGGACGCCCTAACGCCAATATCAAAAAGAAAACCGTTGCCAACAGCCACCCTTGAAGATGCCATCCTCGAATCCGTGCTATCCAAAAATAGAGGAGAATACTACTCAGTGCCAACAGCCATAGGGGAGAAAGGAAACTCATAGTTTCACCCTTCGTCGCCACATCAATAAAAGAGTAATGACCAATGCCCCCGCAACAAGGTATTGATAATAATGCTCCGCAAAGGTGTGTTGAGCACTTTTAATTCGTGAACCTTCCAGTCTATCGATCTGCTCATACACCGCTCTCAACTCTTTTTCATTTGTTGCCGTAAAATAGGCTCCTCCACCATCGTGAGCCATTGTACTTAAGAGTTTACTGTCAAACTCCCCCTTTTCCCCGATGCCGATGGTGTAGAGTTTAATACCCGCCTTACGCACCATACTCACCGCTTCTTTGGGGGAGACTGCTCCGCTGTTGTGTTCCCCGTCACTCAGGAGAATGAGCACTTTGCTCTTGGCTTTTGATTCGCGCAGGGCCCGTACACTTTGCGATACACCCTCACCGATTGCCGTATTCTGCCCTGCCATCCCGTGGCTTAAGTATCCGATCATCTCGGAAATAATATCTTTTTCATATGTTACGGGTGTAGCAATAAAAGCGAAATCACCGAACACCACCACACCGACGTTATCCTCACGCCGCTTGTGAACAAAATCACTGGCAATTTTTTGAACGATTTCAAAACGGCTCGCTCGACTCTCATCACTCGCGAATCCCGAAGCATTCATCGATCCACTCGCATCCAGACTGAGAACGATATCGATTCCGTTGCGATTGCGCGGATCGGAATAATCTATGATCACGGGAGTAGCCAATGCCCCAATCATCAATGTCGCGGAAAGTACCTTCAGCACCCACTCCATATGACGCCATTTTCCCGGATTACCGAAAAACTTTAAATGGGGGAAATAACGTTTTTGAGGGACAATTTTACAGCGGTAGAGACAATAGAGAATAGGGGGAAGAAGTAAAAATGCCCATAGTGTTTCAAATGACCAGATATTCATATGGGAGATTATACCTTTTCGTCCGTAAAATCTCTTTGTGTATTATAAAAATTTATCCGCAGCACGATCCGCCGTTACACTTTGTATCCTCTTTTTTAAACCATCCGCGTATCAGATGCCATCCGATCAATCCCAACATCAATACCGCTGCACCCTCTTGAACCAGCCCGTTATGTTCCTCCATATCGACCCGCATCTCAACGGCAAGTGTATCAAATCCAAAATCGATCAATGCCCCGAACCCTATACTCCCGATCACGATTGTCGAAAGGTAAATAACCAAAGCACGCATCCCCAACATCGATTTAACAACCCCCATTGTCACCGTGTTCGTCGCCGGACCCGCACTTAAAAAAATAAAAGCGGCACCCGGAGAAACCCCGGCAACAATCAATGCCGCCGCAATCGGAAGTGATGCGGTAGCGCACACGTACATCGGTGCCGCGATACCCACCGCGATCAAATACCCCAACAGTCGATTCTCATTAAAAAGTTCATGCAGATTACTCGGAATAGCGGCACTGATCACGGCCCCAATCAGCAATCCCCAAAAAAGAGGCTTACTGAAACTTCCCAATAACGTTATAAATCCGTACTGAAAAATACCTAAAATCGAAAACGGTTTTTTCACTTCCGACGCGTTCGGTTTTACTATTTTAGGGGTACCTGTCGGTACAGATGCAGAAAAGCTCAACCCTTTTTTTACCGTCTCTTTCGACTCAAACCTATTCATCAGCATCCCCGCCACGATTGCAATGGTGACAGAACTGACAACGCGATAGAGGGTAAATACCCATCCAAACATTCCGAATGTCGCTAATATCGAATCAATCCCCGTTATCGGAGTAGAGATCAAAAATGAGAGGGTGGCTCCTTTGGATGCGCCGTTACGTCGAAGTGATGCGGCAAAGGGGATAACACTGCACGAACATAACGGCAAAGGGGTTCCGAACAATGCCGCTTTATAGACCGATCCATGCGTCTCGGAACCCAGATGTTTTTGTATCCACTCTTCGCGGATCAGCTGATGCAGTACCCCGGCAGCCAAAAGACCGAAGAGAATATAGATCCCCATATCTACACTCAAATCCCAAAATGCATTCCATAATACGTCCATAGTACGTCCATTATTTTAAATTTTATAATAATGATACTCATTTTTCTTAATAAGCGGTTTATACTTTAAAAGTTAATTCATAAATTCAGCGGCACGTCACATTGACATCGAAAATAGCTTCCTCTTTTTTGGCATAAGCGCATTGTTTTTCCCCCATAACAACCTCCATAAACATCGTTTGCCACAACAACGTATTTTTCATTTTAGCCGTGCGCAAATCGTTACGGATAAACTTAGATCCTCCCAATTCAGAACCTCTAAAATCGGTTTTAGAGAGAATGGCATCGGTAAAATCAGCTTTCCACACTTTTGCATCACGGATATCGGCACGGCTTAAATCGCTTCCGTTAAAATGGACCCCTTTGAAATTAGCCCCTTTAGCCTTCAGGGTACGTAAATCAGCACGCTCTATCGTCGCTTTCCAAAAAACAGCCCCTTCCGCATTCACACCCCGCAAACTGCAACCGTTGAAATCGCCCATCTCAAATATACTTCCTCGTAAATCCGCTTTGCTTAAGTCACTGCCGTGAAAATCGGCACCGCTGAAATCGATTTTAGAAAGGTTAGCTCCTCGCAGATCACATCCGATACACTCTTTCTCTTCCAGTGCTTTTTTCAAATGAATCGGATCAAATGCAAAAAGTGACACCAAACCCGTTAAAACGGTCAGTATTAAACTCTTTTTCATTTTACCCCTCGGATACGACGCAACTCATCCAAAAACAGTTGGGGGCGCTTGCTCCCTATAATTGTCTCTTTTTTATTCCCTGCTTTGTCGATAAAAAACATCGTCGGAATCCCGAAAAAATCATATCCATCGGGAAGTTTATTTTTGTGAACATTTTTCTCGATCACGACAAAATGGCGGCTCAAGTACGGCTCCACCCCTTTGTCATAAAATACTTTTTTCTTCATGTAAGCACATTCAGGACAATCCTCCGTCGTATAGATCATTAATACCAATTTATTCGCTTTCCCCATCTCTGCAACTGCCTGCTTAAATTGCTCATCATTTTGGATTGTTCCACCCCAAAGGTTTAAAACAACCAAACAACTTGAAAAAAATACTTTTAACATTCCACTTCCTAATTGTATATAACCCTATTCTATCATTTTTTATAACCTATTGAGACCCAAAAAGTGTACTTATCACTTCTTAAGATAGTAAATATCCCTCCATTACGCATATCCTATTGACAAAAAAGGACATAACCGCTATAATTCCCGTCCATAAATTGTGCTGGAACAGTTTATTGTTATTTACGTCCCGTTAGCTCAGCTGGTAGAGCATTTCACTTTTAATGAAGGGGTCGATGGTTCGAATCCATCACGGGACACCACTTTTTCAACCACATTTATGTGGCCCCATCATCTAATGGTTAGGATTCCAGATTTTCATTCTGGCCATACGAGTTCGAATCTCGTTGGGGTCACCACGTTAAACCTCATTTGTTATACAATCATTTTTAAATTATGCTACACTTTCCCCCATTTAAAACGTCATTATTAAAAGAAACCAATGAAAAACAAAAATAATTTTTACATCGTCATCACCGTATCGGTATTAATGATCGCCCTCTCGGTCAGTATTTCACTCATCAATTTCATGGTTTCTCTCCATGCCACTGAAACCGATCTCAAAACCCGTTCCCTCCCTCTGACGGTAGATAACATCTACACCGAAATCCAAAAACACGTCATAGAACCCAACCTCGTCGCATCGATGATGGCGCACGACACCTTTCTCCAAGACTGGCTTATCAACGATGAAAAGAATCGAGAAAAAATCACCCGTTATCTCGAAACGATCAAAAATAAATACGGCATGTTTGTCGCTTTTTTAGTTTCTGAAAAAACCCAAAGCTACTATACCCAAAACGGTTTTCTCGAACACCTCAGCAGTTCAAAACCCGATAACGGATGGTATTTTAATTTTAAAAAAGTGCAAGGGGACAATGAAATCAATCTCGATTTCAATAACAATTTAGATAATTCCCTGATTATGTTTATTAACCATAAAATTTACGACAACAATTACCATTTTGTCGGAGCCACCGGAATCGGTTTGAAGATTTCATACATCAACGATATGCTCAAACGGTTTCGACAAGAGTACAATTTCACCGTAATATTCGTTAACGAAGAGGGTCAAATCATTTTATCCGAACGGACTGACAGTAAAATCCGTAACCTTTCCGATTCTCCGGAACTGAAAAGTCTTAGCGATCAAATCATCGTCAAAGACTCCAAAATTCTCGAATACCAAAAAAACGGCGAAAACTATCTACTCAAAACCAAATACATCCCGGAACTCGATCTCTACCTCCTTGTCGAAGCAAAACTGGATGATTTTACCCAAAACGTTCGCCGGACGTTTTATCTGAACCTCGCCGCTTCACTACTGGTTACCGTCATTATCACCTTTATTATTCTCTTTATGATCCGAGGATATAACAAAAAACTCGAATTTATGGCACGCAACGATACCCTAACCGGATTGATGAACCGCAATGCATTCAATGATTCTTTTAATGAGTTTCTCCTCCTCAGTAAACGTCACGGCGATCCTCTCAGCCTTATCTTTTTCGACATCGACAACTTCAAAACCATCAATGATACACTAGGGCATCAGGTGGGTGACAGTGTCCTCATCCGTATTGCCGAACTTCTTAAAACCCGTCTACGCCGCACCGATATCATCGGTCGATGGGGAGGTGAAGAGTTTATCGTCGGACTGATTGATACCGATCAAGACAATGCCGAGACGATTGCCGAAATATTACGCAGAGCATTCGAAGAAGATACCCGTCTCATTCATCTTGCTCCCTCCCCTGTAACCGCAAGCTTCGGTATCGTCACCGCCCGCACCGGCGATACGATAGATACTCTCCTTACACGGGTCGACTCTGCACTGTACCGTGCGAAAGCGCTCGGAAAAAATCGAATAGAAACAGCGATTGAGCATTAAACGCTTCCCTTAAATCGTATCGGTTGGCTCTCCGAAATAATACCCTTGTGAGAAATCTACTTCCAACTCTTTCACTTTTTCAAAAACGTTTTTAGAGTGGACAAACTCGGCAACGGTTTTAATATTCATATTTTTGGCGAAATTGACTATAGATCTGGTAATCATTTGAGAATTTTGATCCTTATCGATATTTTTAATCATTGAACCGTCAATTTTAATGTAATCAACTTTTAGTTTCATCAGATATTCAAAATTCGAATACCCTGTGCCAAAATCATCAATCGAGATTCCGACACCGTATTGTTTCACATTCTCAATAAACTCTAAGACCTGATCAAAGTTTTCAATCCCCTCAGATTCGATGATCTCAAATACAATTTTTTTACCTATTGCGGATTCTTGCAGTTTATTAATTATAAACCCATTGATCTCTTTATTTAAAATATCTTCAACCGAGATATTAATCGAAACTAGATAAGGTAATTGAGCAAACTGTTTAAAAGTTTTCTCTATCATAATTTTAGTCAGTTGATGATAGAGCTTATTTTTTTTTGCAAGCTCCAAAAAATGTATCGGAGGGATATAACCCCCTTGATCATCTATCATCCGCACAAGGGCTTCATATTTTACAATTTTCTCTGTTTTGGTATCGACAATAGGTTGAAAAACAGGGACAATTCTATCTTCTTCAATCGCTTTTTTAAGGCGCTTCGTCCACTCAAAATTTTTCTCATATTCTTTTGCCATTGCCATGGTGTCATCGTAAATTAGAAAATGTTTTTTGCTTTTCTTAGCCAGTTTAAGTGCAATATCGGCGTTCATCAATAGCTGATCATAACCATAGGATATTCCTATCGTCACACTTAAGCTTACTTCACTTTTATTATCAATATTAAAACTTTTTTGTCCAATCTTTTCACTGAGATAGGAGGCAAAAATCTTAAACTCATTGATATCCATCCCTCGGCTACACACATGGGCAAATTCATCCGAATGGAGTCGATAGAGCCCCTCTTCTTGATGAACTAGCTCTTTTAAGTAGAGGGCAAATTCTTTTAAAATAATATCGCCTGCTTGATCCCCGTATAAATCGTTTATCTCTTGGAATCCATCTATGTTGATAATCATCAAAAAGAGCGCTTTTTTCTCTTCGAGCCTTTCAGTCAATTTTCGTCGATTCTCCAAACCGGTTAGAGTGTCAAAATAAAATTGGTGCTCTATCGAATCGAGCATGCTATTGAAAATATCTTTTATTGAATCGATCTCTTCAATATTATCATTCACCTCCACCCGTTTTTTTATATCTTGTGATGCCGTGATGTTTTTAATGACATTCGAAAAGTTTTTAATCGGTTTGATCAAATACTGATTCAGCTCTATAAAGATTGTAAAAAAGACGACAAAAGAAAAAATGATGATAAAAATAATAAAGAAGTTGATCATTTCATTCAATGACACTTTCAAATCATCAATAGGGTAGGAAACATCAATGACACCTAAAACATCTCCGATATTCGCATTAGTATGACATTTCAAACAATCATTTTTGGCAATAACAGGATAATAATAATCAATAAAATTAGAATCTGAAATGTTTAAAACTTCTTCGCCTTTAAGCGCTTGTGCAACATCACGGTTAGATTCTCTGGCTATTTTATCTTTTTCGATTTCTCCAAAAAGTTTAACAACTTTCTCGCTTCGATAAACGTTTATCTTCATATCTGTATCAACACGATTAAGTCGTGTGATGATTTCCTCTAAATCATCTTTATTCCACCCTCTCTGCATTGCAGAATAAAGTGTTTCAAATACGAGCATACTCGTTTTTTTGGCATCTATATGGGCGAGATTTGAGATAGCATCCCGTTTCATATACTCGCCATAAAAATAAGCAGCTGTGAGGGTAAAAAACATCGTAATAAAAATAATTTTTGCAGCAATTTTTGTATAGCTTGTTTTTTGTGACATATTTGCCTACCTGATAAAGAAAAATAGATAATCTAAAAAAATCTATCTTATCGAACAGGCTGTGAAATGAATATTAAAAACTTCGAGTTTATCTCATTATGTAACTTTTATTACGCTAAAATCGCTTTTTTTACTCTACAATAACGGAATATTTTCCTAAGGATTTACGATGTGTTTGATTTTGACCCTTGCCTTTATCGTTGCCGCTTTTTCTTTTTTTACCCAAGGACTCATACCTCATGCCATTATAAGTGCAGTAATCGCCTCGATCTCCCTCTTTTTCTTTATTCGCAAACTCATCACTAATGGTCGATGTATTTTCGGAAAAGATCGCGACTGTAACAAACCCTAAGAGAGCTACGCTACAATTTCCTCTTTTACCCAAGGTGTTTTCTATGCAAAAAATTTTCCTCTCTTTACTCCTCTTTTTTGGTTTGGCTTTCGGAGCCGATGAACCTACACAATGGGGAGAGAATGTCACCGGAGTGGTGACAACGTTTAATGCGTCCAAAAAAGAGATTGCCCTCACCTTCGATGCATGCGGAGGAAGTTTTCGCAGTTCCCAATATGACGCTGAACTCATCGGCTATCTCACCGAAAATCGTATCCCAGCCACCCTCTTTATCAACTCACGTTGGATCCACAGTAACCCTGAAATTTTTAAAGAATTAGCAACCAATCCACTGTTTGAAATCGCCAACCACGGCACGGCTCACCGCCCCCTCTCAGTCAACGGTAAAAGCATTTATAATATTCAGGGAACCCGTTCGGCTGAAGAAGTATTAGAAGAGATTAACGCTAACGCGCTTCTCATCGAAAAACTAACGGGGAAACGCCCTCTGTTTTTCCGCTCCGGCACCGCCTACTATGATGAGCAAGCGGTTGCAATTGCTCGCCGTAACGGAGTAGAGATCGGGGGATTCAGTATTTTAGGGGATGCGGGGGCAACCTTTAGCGCCGATAAAGTAACGTATCAGATCACCAACGCCAAAAGCGGCGACATTATCGTACTGCACATGAACCACCCTGAAAGCGGTACCCGTGAAGGGGTTAAGGCTGCGGTTGAAAAACTTAAAAGCAACGGGTTTAGCTTCATCCGCCTCAGCGATGTTAAAAATCGCCTCAACCCACTCCCTTGATTGACTCTCCTATGGTACAATCGTTTCAATAACATCGGTAGGAAGGTAAATTATGTCTTCAAATCTCCGCTTTTTTTGGACGGATACAGGGGTCTACTCCGCACTTCTTTTCCTCGCCGCATTGAGTATGTTGATATTTCTCTCCCAACATCTCCGTCATACCTATGTCGTCCATCTCGATCAGATAGTTCTTTCATGGTTCCATTCGATCCAAAACTCTCCACTTAATCACTTTTTTTCCACCGTTACTTGGGTAGGGTCACTGTGGACGCTTCTCCCCCTTTATCTTATCCTCACGATGCTACTCTCCCCTCATATCCAACATTTTGAGAAAATCGTGGGGATTACATTTTGGGGAACGGTGGGAACCGTCTATTTTCTCAAATATGAATTAGAGCGCACACGTCCCCACTTTTTCGGACCGATCAACGAGCTTCCGATCGACCCCTCTTTTCCCAGTGCCCACACCGCACAGATTACCGCCATCAGTTTGGGAATTTGGCTTGCTCTGCTAGGAACACAGACCCTTTATAAAAGTGTTACCGCATCGGTTTTGGTGTTTATGGTCTTAGCGGTCGCATTCTCTCGTATGTATCTTCAAGTCCATTTCGCTACCGATGTCTTGGCAGGGTTCCTCGTCGCATTGATGTGGGCAATCATCGCTTTTTGGATTGTTAAATCAGGAGTTTTAGGATGAAAAATAAATTTTTAGAAACGGGTGAGCACGGCTACCATCCGCTGCGAAAGTTTAAAATCATCCTCTCCGGTCTCCGTTTTGCCGTTTTACACGATTTCAGTGTTTTGTATAAAATCATCATCTCCATTTTAATCCTCATACCCGTAATGATCTACAAAGAGTGGGTAGATGCTTCGCTCATTATTCTCGCCACAGGGGTGATGATCTCCGCAGAAGTCTTTAATACCGCCATCGAAGCGATATGCGATTTTATGGAGACCCGCTACAACGAAAAAATTAAGATTATCAAAGACATCGCTGCCGCCGCCGCAGGGATCACTATTTTTACCTGGATCGCTGTTTTAACGATTGAACTGATTAAAGTCTCTCCTCATATCACCGCTAACTAGCCTTAAAACCTCTGCAACAATGTGTCATTATCAGCACGTTTCGTTATAATTCCACACTTATTTTTCAGGATTCACCATGAACGAAACCCTCCTCATCCTTGCCGTAGCCTTGGCAATGGACTCCGTTGCCGTCTCCATCGCAATCGGCTCAAAGTACAAAGATTTATTCCTCTCTAAAACGCTTTTTACTGCCGCAGTTTTTGGCTTTTTTCAAGGAGCTATGCCGCTTGCGGGATATTTTATCGGGATCAGCTTTGCCGAATACGTTCAAACCTTCGATCATTGGATTGCGTTCGTTCTTCTTGTAGGTCTGGGTGGAAAAATGCTTTACGAAGCGTATAAAAATGAGTTTGATGAAGAGGTCACCGACCTCTCCACTAAAACGCTCATCACACTGGGGATTGCTACCAGTATCGATGCGATGGCCATCGGGGTTACCTTTGCTTTTTTGCAAACCGATATCTATACTGCAGCAGGGGTAATCGCACTGGTAACGTTTGTTTTGTGTGTCGCAGCGGTATATGTGGGGAAAAAATTGGGATCATTATTAGAGAGCAAAGCAGAGATGCTCGGCGGCTTAATTCTTATCGGTTTAGGCTTTAAAATCTTATTAGAGCATACGGGAATAATTTAATCATCACCAACCATCCGTTGCATGGTTATCGTGTTTTGATTTTTTATAGCGGCGGGCATTAACCCGCTTCTCCAGTTGGTTTTGAGCATAAAAAAGCTCTTCTTTAATCGTTTCGATATCACTCTCACTTGCTCTGTAATCGAGAATTTTTTGTCCCAGTGCTTCCAGTTCCATATACTCATCTTTGTAGAGTTTAACTGCTTCATTTTTTTCCAAAAAGCGAAAATTCATATCCACTTTCTGATCATACTGCTCTTTTGTGGGATGATCGCTCTTCGCCAAATAGGAGAGTATACCGCTGATAAACCGTCCCAACAGCCGAATATACCGAAGCCGTTTTGAATTTTCTTCTTTAGATGTCCCCATAAAACCTCATGTTAATGATTCGTCGATACAATTACGCCATTATACCTATTTTGAGGATGTAGAATGCGTATCGCACTGTTAGCTCTTCTCTTTTGCACCACCACTTTGATGGCCGATTACTCCGCCCAACCGATCGATAAAAAACTGATTGACTCAAAAATCAAAATTATCGATATTCGAACCCCCTCTGAATGGAAAACGACAGGTCTGGTTAAAGGTTCGTATCCGATTATGTTTTTTGACGAACAAGGTAATTACAATGCCGAAGCTTTTTTAGGGAAACTGGATAAAGTGGTCAAAAAAGGGGAAAAATTCGCCCTTATTTGCAACAGCGGAAATCGTACCCAAGTCGTCGGTAATTTCTTAGGAAAACAGCTTGGGTATAACGTTATTGATTTACAAGGGGGGATTCAATATGCCATCGGCAAAAAAATGCCTCTTGAACCGTATAAACCGAAACCCTAACGTAAAAATTCGAGTAGATCGATATACTCTTTTTCGATAACACCAAGATTCTCGAGCATCCGCATCTCATCGACGCCGGGGTTATCACTCAAAAATTCTCGACGCCATTGGATGTTATCTTGTAACTCCGTGAGTCCGGTAGAGAGGTATTCAATCATCGTATCGATATCAGCACCCCGAATGATCCCTTCCGTATCTGCTTTGTAAAATAACAACGCATAATCACCCGTTTCATGAGAAAAACGGAAATCTTCGGCAATATTATGAATGATTGTTTTGACCCGTTCATCTTTAATGAGTCGTTTCGCCATCATCTATCTCCCGTTTAAAGTGCCTTATTGTAATCCCTTTTGGTATAGGAGTTGCTTAGTTAAACTATCCAGAATGGAAAGATTAATCAAAATTGTGAAATCACTTAAACTCAAAACTAAACTTGTTTACCTGTTATTACTCGTAGGATTTGGGCTTGTTGTAGTGGGATTAATCGGTTACGTTAATATTCAAAATATCAAACGGAACATGGATACCCTCTATTTCGGTTCCTTACTTCCCCTTAGCGAACTCAACTCTATCACTTCAACCTATCATAATGATCTTGCCTCTTCGGTTTACCAATGGAGCAATCAACTTCTCAGTGATGAACAAGCATCTGAAAATATTGTACAAGGGTTGGATCGGATCAATACCTTATGGAGTTCCTACCTCTCTCATCATAAACGTCCTGAAGAGATGGCGTATGTCAACTATACCGAAGCCCAGATTCAAATGATCGGCAACTATTTTGCGCAAGTGCGTTCTTTGATCAACGATCCGGATCATTCGCATCCGCTCTCTCTAATGTCCATGGATGAAAATATCCAATCTATCCACAGCACCCTGCAACAACTTATCGCCTACGAAAATGACGTAGCAAAATACGAACATACGATACTTTTGGCGCAGTATGAAAATGCCCTAATGCAGCTTATCCTCTTTTTAGGGGTTATTTTAGTGTTGGTCATGGGGCTGGCTTGGATGATTTTTGCCCGTATCGAAGTTCAGCAACAGCAGCTCATTGCTTCCAGTGAAACCCTTAAACATCTCAATCTCAAACTTGAACAAGCCTCTTACACCGATTCTCTCACGGCATTGTTCAATCGCCGCTATTTTAATATTGTGTATGAACGTGAGTTTAAACGCTCTTTACGCGCCAATAAACCTTTTATTTTTATGATGCTTGATATCGATTTTTTTAAACAATACAACGATACCTACGGCCACCTGCAAGGGGACGCTGCACTTCAAGCCGTCGCTAAAGTACTTAAATCTACCCTCCAACGCCCGGGTGATTACCCCTTTCGTCTAGGGGGAGAAGAGTTTGGGATTATTCTTACCGATACCGATTGTAAAACAGCTCAAATTATTGGGGAAAAAGTACGTGAGGGGATTGAAAACCTAAAAATAGAACATAAAGGGTCTAAAATTTTACCGACTCTCAGTATCTCCATCGGCGGGATATGTGTCACCCCTACCGTTGATATGAGTGAAGATGCCCTCATTCATGCGGCGGATACAAACCTCTATGCCGCAAAAGAGCGAGGCCGCAACCAAGTGATGTTCAGCAATAAGTTATAAATTATTTTGGGTTTTTGAATTTGAATGAAAGTTTTTCGAGGTGCTCGCGGACTTTCGGAGCAATATCGCCTTGAAACTCCATCCATAGCTCTTTATACGCTCCGCCGCATGCGAGTGACTTCTTAAGCGAGGAGAGCGTTTTTTGAGCATCTTCTTCGCTCAGGCTAAATGGGCCGACGAGAGTGACCGCTTTTCCTTTACGCATCTGCTTTTGGAAGACGAGGCGGTGCGCGGAAGGTTCAAGGAGTGTCAACGTTGTTGCACTTTTTTCCTCTTCCATGCTCCATCCCTCTCCCCAAGAAGCTCCAATATCGAGGATGAGTTTTGTCCCCCGACTCATTGCACCTCTCCGCAGTATTCAAACCGTTTTACCCCGTTCGGTAAAATTTCAACAAACATTTTCAAAGGGCGGACCCATAATCCCCGCTCACCGTAGAGAGGGCGATACACAACAAGGCTCTCGGAGGTTTCGGAGTGTTTCGCCACCCCGATCACTTCATAATGTTTCCCCTTATAATGACGATAAAGGCCACTTTTAACCACGCACAACCTTCTGAACGAGTGCACTGATGCCCTCGCCTTCCAAAGCGCCGCGATTCGCCATAGAGAGGATCGGATTCATACAGTACTTATCATTATCATACACAACCACAATCACTTCATCTCCCTCTTTTAGGAAATTTGTCTCACCAAAATGGGTATAGCGGGTTGCCCCGATACTAATGATGGCTTGCTTAGGAGACCCGACATCTTTAAGATAGCTTCCGATCGGCTCCAATGGTCCAAAATCAACTTGGGTATTGATTTGATTTTTGAGCCAATCGATCAGTTTGCCGTGAAAATAGCTATACCCTGTAAGTTCAACATCTTCGCCATAGCGCATCAACATCCCATCACGCCGTAGAAACGAAGCGATACGATAGCTGTCCATCACTCCGCCCTTCTCAAACGAATCAATCGGGATCAGAGCCGGTGCCAACCCTTTGGAATCCCTGCCCCAATTTTTTTTGTGGCTGATTTTAGCCGCACCCTCTTTGCGGAGGGAACAGTCATTATACGCACCGAAAAACTTCGGTGCAATATCGGTTACATTCCCCTCACCGTCATATTCAAAATCGCAAATTAATGCAACTTCGGGTTCAGGCTGAACGTTGCACGCTTCATGAGGGAGGATAATCGTATCAGAGCTAATCGGATAGACACCGAGTTGTCCTTCGCGTGAGGGAATATAAAAAGGGAATATCCCTTTTGGTCCGTTAGGATCATCGGTTAAAACATCTTTAAAATCGGCACTTTCACCCGCTTGTTCAAGGTGGAGAGCAAAATTGCCCGCAACCCCTAATCCGACGTAATTTTTATAAACTTCCACTTGCTTTGGCCTCAGCGAACTCTTCATACGAACCTTTGAAATCGATATAGGTTCCATCGAGGTGTAATTCAATAATACGATCGGCGAACGCATCGAGCAACTCACGGTCATGGCTCACACAAATAACATTCCCTTCAAAATCGAGCAATGCTTCACCGAGTGCAATAATCGCTTCAAGGTCAAGGTGATTGGTAGGTTCATCGAGTACGAGGAAATTTCCCCCCTCCAACATCATCTTAGAGAGCATCATACGATGTTTTTCTCCCCCTGAAATTTTCTCAACACTTTTCTCTTGCTGTTCACCGTTGAAAAGCATACGCCCTAAACAGTTACGAATCTCGGAGATTTCACGTTTCGGATCAAACCCGCGAAGCCAATCGTACAAGGTTCCGTCCCCTTTGATTTTATCAGTCGTATCTTGCGGGAAATAACTGTATTCAATCGTCGCACCCCACGTAACACTTCCGCTTGTCGGCTTTATCTCTTCCATAAGAATTTTACACAAGGTCGATTTACCCGCACCGTTGGGACCGATAATCGCGATTTTTTCACCCGGAGCTACGAGAATATCAAAATCACGTAAAACATTTAAATCATCATAACTGTGAGAAACATTCGCTACACGCAACGCTTCATCCCCCATCGGACGCTTCGCTTTAAAGACAATACTTGGGTCACGTCTGCTTGAAGGTTTGATATCTTCAATCGTCAATTTATCAAGTTGTTTCTGACGTGACGTTGCTTGTTTTGCTTTTGATGCATTCGCGGAGAATCGAAGTACAAACGCTTCGAGCTGCTCTTTCTCTTTTACTTTTTTATCGCGATCAAGTTGCATCTGGTTTGCCATGATAGTAGAGGCCATATACCAATCGTCATACGTTCCCGTAAATTCACGGATTTTTTGAAAATCGACGTCGAGGATGTTGGTAACAACGGCATTTATGAAGTGACGGTCATGTGAGATGATAACCAATGTCCCCTCATGGCGTTGAAGCTCACGCTCCAACCATCCGATCGTATCGATATCGAGGTTATTCGTCGGCTCATCGAGGAACAAAACATCCGGTTTCGGATAAAGAACCTGCGCAAGAAGAACTTTGAATTTTTCCGAGGAAGGGAGACTTGACATCAAATCTTGATGATTTTCTGCCGAAATCCCGACATTTTCCAAAATTTTAGCAATTTGAACGTCGTACTCATACGTAGGGTCTTCTTCAACCGATATCATCTCCAACTCTGCGAGACGATCATTCGTTTTCTCATCTTCGAAATCGCCGTTGGCATATAAATGTTCTTTCTCTTTGATCGCATCAAAAAGACGTTTGTTCCCCCACAATACCGCATCGGCAATGGTGAAATCTTCGAATGCAAACTGATTTTGTCCTAAAATCCCTACTTTGAGACCCGGCTCAATAGAGATATCCCCTTCGTATTCTTTGATCTCACCGCTAAGGATTTTCAAAAAAGTTGTTTTTCCGGCGCCGTTCGCACCGATAAGACCATAGCGTTTATTACGGTCAAGTTTGAGGTTAATACCCTCAAATAAAACTCGACTTCCAAAACGCATTGTTAATTTTGTGACTTGTACCATACTGAAACTCTTTACATAAAAATTACGCGATTATATCCAAATTCAAATTATCCCTTCCTAATGTATTTTAAGAAGCAAGTTTTAAACTATAACAAATTAAAATACTTTAATCACAATTTAATCACTTTTTAGGACTCAATGCAAACCGAAGCACCCATTTATGATGTATTAAACTACCTGCCGGATGGGATTATAATGGTCGATGAGCGAGGAGTTATTCTCTTTGCCAATGAAGCTTTTTCTGAGATGGTCGGATATGACAGTGACATTCTTTTAGGGCTGAATATGCTCAGTCTTTTAGCCAATATCGATGTGTTCCAAGAGTGTATCGCGAAAGTGATGCGAGAGGGGAAATCCCTCAATGCCGAAACCGATTTTCTCCACCGTGACGGACATATCGTCCAGAGTATTAAAAGCGTGAGAATGATACAGCATAACGAACATATCCGCTTTTTTGTCAATGTTCGAAATCTCACGGAAACCTACTTACTCAATAAAGAGCTTCGTGATTCAAAGGAGCTGATAGAGCTTCAAGCACATGAACTCTCCGTATTGCTTAATTCGAAAAATCAAGAGATTGAAGAGATCCTCAGTAGCCTCGATGAAGTCATCTGGTACATCGATAGCCAGAGCCTCTCACTGCGCTATGTTAACAATGCCGTTGAAGAGATTTTCGGATTTTCCAAAGAGATGTTTCTAAGCGATACGGCTCTTTGGCAACAGCAAATACATCCGGATGATCGCGCTTTGGTTCAAATGTTTTTTGAGACGCTACGTCCGGGCCAATCCCAAGCTATCCGATTTCGTATCTTCCATCATGGGGGTCAGATGCGATGGCTTAACAGCCGTATCCACCATCATCCGAAGCTTAATCTTTTCATTGGCATCACCAGCGATATCACCGCACCCAAAGCGCAAAGTGAAGAGATCGCCTTTTTAGCCTATCACGATCCGCTGACCCTTCTCCCCAACCGTGCTAAACTAAAACTTCAGCTTGAAAACCGTTTTGAATACTCGGCGTCCGCCCCTTTTGCCCTTCTGTTTTTGGATTTGGATAATTTCAAACATATTAACGATACGATGGGACATAAAGTCGGCGATAAAATACTTATCGAAGTGAGTCAACGGTTCCGAAATGCCCTCGGAATATATGATTTTTGCGCCCGTTTCGGAGGGGATGAGTTTGTTATTTTACTTCAAGATGCGGATAAGTCGAGTGTTGATGCCATGGCAAAACGCTTGATCCAAACCTTTAAAGAGCCGTTTGCGGTCAACGAAACCGATTTTTTCCTCTCATCCTCTATCGGAATCGTCTTATACCCCCATGATGCTACAAGCGGAGAGGATTTAATCAAACATGCCGATACGGCCATGTACGAAGCTAAAAATCAGGGGAAAAATCGATTTATCTATTATGATGCATCCATGCAGCAGACGCTCAATGATTTTTTACGGATTGAAACATTGATACGCGAGGGGCTGTCGCAGAACTATTTCGAACTCTACTTTCAGCCCCTTATTGACAGCAAAACACTCCGAATGGAAGGGTATGAAGCGCTGATGCGGCTTCCCCATCCGAAAGAAGGTTTTATCCCGCCCGATCTCTTTATACCGGTTGCTGAGAGCAATGGAGATATCCATCATCTAGGCAAAGAGGTTCTCTCTCAAGCATGCGATTTCATTGATACAATACGTCTGCTACGGGATGAACCGTTTTTTGTGGCAATCAATGTTTCGGCAAAACAGCTTCACCAAACTCATTTTGCCCATGAACTGCTTACCTATTTGGATAAACGTGGAATTTCTCCCTCCTTTTTAAAAGTCGAGGTGACAGAAAGTGCCGTCATGGAAAATATTCACAGTGTCAGCCGACAACTCACTGAGCTAAAATCAGGAGGTATACGTATCTCTTTAGATGATTTCGGTACCGGATACTCTTCCTTCGCCTACTTGGCTCAACTCCCGATTGATACCCTTAAAATTGACAAATCCTTTATTTTGTCTTTGTTCAAAGAAAGTTCCAATCGCCATATTGTAGAAGCAATCTCGAATCTCGCCCATGCCTTGGGGATGAATGTTACGGCTGAGGGCGTTGAAGAAGCTGAACATTATGATTTTTTAATCGAAAATGAAATTGATACCTTGCAAGGGTATCATCTCTGCCGTCCTCTCCCGCGTGATGAGATACTCCAAAAATTACAAGATGAAGTCCCTTACTTTACACCGGCTCCCTCGTTAGGTTATACTATCTAAATTGATGCCTTTTTTAAAATGGCATAATCCTCATTTATATAGGAATTACCGATGGTTGAGTCCGAACTTTTCTCCCTTTTATCAAAATCAGGATTCCAAATTCCTCCGTTTCACCGTTTTGCACTTCAGGAGCCTATATCACTTGATTTTTACCCCATTGCGCTCAAAATCGAATCCCCTAAAATCGTCCATAAAAGCGATGTCGGAGGCGTAGCTATCTCATTGAGCAACGCCGATGAGGCGGAAGCGGCACGGACTCGAATACTAAGCCGCATTGCCGAACACACTATTACCTTGGATTCGAGTGATGGCTTTATTGCTACCGCAATGATACAAGGCGAAGAGCTGTTTGCCGGAGTTGTCAATGATCCGATTTTCGGTCAAATAATCCTTTTCGGCAAGGGAGGGGTGTTACTCGAACTTTACCGTGATGTCTGCTACATCGATATCCATGCCGGCGAAACCGAAATTCTCCGTGCGATCCGTACCACTAAAATCAGCAAACTGTTTGAAGGGTTTCGAGGTTCAAAACCGATGATGGATCAAATCGTAAGTTTTATCCAAACCCTTCAACGCTTTATAAAAGAACATCCGACGATTCGTGAATGCGATCTCAACCCTGTTATTTTCAATGCAAACGGTTTGCATGTCGTTGATGCAAGAATCGAGTATCATACTCTCACTTCCGATACACCCCCTACACAACGTCTCCGCAGCAATTTTTTTGATAACCGTCACGTCGCCGTCATCGGCGCTTCCAATGATCCCAATAAAGTGGGATACGCCATTGCCCATAATGCCCTTAGTTTTAACGGTAAACTCTCTTTAGTGAACGCAAGGGGGGGCACCTTTGAGGGGCATCGGCTTTATTGCTCTCTTACAGAGATAGAGGATGTGATCGATACCGCTGTCATCACCATCCCCTCTTGTCATGTTATTGAGACCATAGAAGCTCTCATACCCAAGGGGGCTAAAAATATCATCATTGTCTCGGCGGGATTTAAAGAGATCGGAGACACCCGAAGCGAAGAGCGGCTTAAAGAGTTAGCAGAGGAATACAACCTCAACATCATCGGACCGAATTGTCTGGGATACTACGAATCGACCCAAAGCCTTAATCTCACTTTCGGCTCATCCAGCATCAACAAAGGCTCTCTCGCCCTTATCGCTCAATCGGGAGCCGTCCTCTCCTCCCTCATGGATAAAGCAACCCAAGAGGGGATCGGATTTTCCCACATTCTCTCAGCGGGAAATATGGCCGATATGGGGTTTGCCGACATCATCACGATGCTCTCTGCCGATCCGCAGTGTGAAGCGATCTCTTTGTATGCCGAGGGGATACAGGAGGGAAAAGCGTTTTTAGAATCACTGCGATCGTGCACAAAACCGATCCGTGTTTATAAAGCGGGAAAATCACCGCAAGCACGAA
Source organism: Sulfuricurvum sp. (assembly GCA_024637215.1). GTDB lineage: Bacteria > Campylobacterota > Campylobacteria > Campylobacterales > Sulfurimonadaceae > Sulfuricurvum. The sequence continues at coordinate 7,526 of JAGXFM010000030.1, read as the reverse complement.
AAGCGGCCTTTTCTCATACGGGAAATCTCAGTGGAGACTATCCGATGTTTCGAGGTCTCTTAGAGAGTGTCGGCGTTAAAATGGTCGATTCTATCGAAGCTCTCCTCTACGCCCGAAATTTTGAGAATATCGCCGTTATTACCAATGCCGGAGGGCCGGGAACCATTATCACCGATGTCATTATTGAACGGGGATCAAAACTCTACACCCTAAGTAAAAATGATCTTGAAGCCCTTGATGCCCTCCTCCCTTCAAACTGGTCACGTAACAACCCTATCGATATCATCGGCGATGCTCGAAGTGAACGATTTGAGGCGGCACTGCAATGTGTCGATGCGATGGAGGGAGTCGATTTAATCTATCTTTTAATCACCCCGCAGATGATGACCGATACACTGGAGATCGTCCGCCTTTTAGAGCGACCTTGGAGTAAACCGGTTTTTCCTATCCTTTTAGGAGGGGCTATGATGAGCGAAGCTCTCCTCTTTTTACGTTCTCATTCTAAGCCGTGTTTCACCACATTACACGAGGCGGGAGCCTTTTTGTAATGTTTTGACTTGGGGTTTGGATTAATCGTAAATGTACAATTATTTTTAACATTCCCATAAGATTGTAATTGCTAGAATGTGCCAAGGATTATGCTGGTTATAGTTCGATTTTTCCACGGAGTACAATGTGACACAAATTTATGTCGGGAACATTCCCTACGGCAAAGACGAAAATGATCTTAAAGATCTTTTCGGACAATACGGTGAAGTTAGCTCAGTTAAGTTCGTAAATGATAAAGAAACAGGCCGTTTTCGCGGTTTCGGTTTCGTTGAAATGGCGAACCAAGATGAAGCTAACAAAGCGATCACTGCTCTTGAAGGTAACGATTTCGGCGGACGTACACTTCGTGTTAACGAAGCTCGTCCACGTGCTCCACGCCCTCCACGCGACCGCTGGTAATCACATCCATGAAGCCCTAACGGGCCTCATGCTACTTATATTTTCCTCTCATCGTCTACTTAGCCTAATTTTTATTTAAAGAAATACCATGACCTATACCCTAACCGAACCCTATATCGAGCTTCATAAACTGATTAAACTCTTAGACCTTGTCGATACCGGCGGACAAGCCAAAATGTTAATCGAAAATGCTCACGTTTTACGCAACGGTGAAATCGAAACGCGTAAACGGGCAAAAATCACAAAAGGGGAGAGTATCACCATCGGTGATGTCATTATTCAAGTGATCTAATTCCATTGTTATTTAATGGAGTTTTCACTATAATTCCCCATCTTATATAACGGCTCTACACGAGGTTCGGAAAACGTATGAAAAACACAAAAATGATGGTTGTCGGTTTTGTCAGTGCTGTAGCGGTGAGTGTTGCCCTCTCCACATCGTTATTAGCCAAAAGCGATACTGCTGTTCCTGCCGAAGCCTCTGTAGAAGCATCACGCCTCCAGTCTTTAGCTAAATTCACTAAAGTTTTGGGTATTGTTGAGCAGTACAATGTTGACGGTCTTAGTATCGATCAGCTGATCGACAAATCTCTTCAGGGGTTGCTCTCTAACCTTGATCCCCACTCCACCTACATGGACAAAAAAAGCTACGACAATCTGAAAACCCAAACCGACGGTGAATTCGGCGGATTAGGGATTACGGTCGGTATGCGTGATAATGCCCTCACCGTTATTGCCCCGATTGAAGGGACACCTGCGGATAAAGCAGGGGTCAAAGCGGGTGATATCATTCTTAAAATCAATGACAAATCAACCCTGAGTATGACCATTGACGATGCCGTCAGTTTAATGCGCGGAACCCCTAAAACACCTATCGACATTACCATTGTCCGCAAAGGGGCTGCCGATCCAATCAAATTTCATATTATTCGCGATATCATCACCGTAGAATCAGTCTATACCCGAACAATCAGCGGCAATATTCTGTATGTCCGTGTTACTAGCTTTGATAAAAAAGTCTCAGCCGATGTCAAAAAAGCGATTAAAAAACATGCCGCTAAAAGCAAAGGTGTTATCCTTGATTTACGCAACAATCCGGGAGGACTGCTGGATCAAGCGGTTGAGTTAACCGACCTGTTCGTAAGCGAAGGGGTTATCGTTTCCCAAAAAGGGCGTAATAAAGCCGATGATGTCACCTACAGTGCAACCAAAAGCGCGACCATTTGCGATCTTCCTCGCGTTGTTTTGGTGAATGAATGCTCCGCCAGTGCATCTGAAATTGTCAGCGGTGCCCTTCAAGATCTCAAACGGGCGGTTATTGTCGGAGAAAAAACTTTCGGTAAAGGTTCCGTTCAAGTGGTTATGCCGATCACGGAAACCGAAGGGATCAAGCTTACCGTTGCACGCTACTATCTCCCAAGCGGACGGACAATCCAAGCCGTAGGGGTTGCTCCGGATATTGAAGTGATCGCCGGTGAAATTAAACACCATGATAAATCGTTTAATATCAAAGAGGCGGATCTCAAAAAACATCTTGAATCCGAACTCGAAAAAGAGGGTGGAATGATCGATGTCACCGAAGCCAATGCAACCAATAAAACCATAATCACGCCTGAGCAGATGAACAAAGATATTCAACTCAAAGAGGGTGTCGATATTATCAAAGCCCTAATCATAGTCAAAGGAAAATAACCATGGAAAAACGCGATCTCATCTACGAAGGAAAGGCTAAACGCCTCTTTTGCACCGACGATGCCAACTTAGTCATTGCCGAATTTAAGGATGATCTGACCGCATTTAACGGCGCAAAAAAAGATAACGAATCGGGTAAAGGTGCGTTGAATAATAAAATCTCTACTGAATTGTTTAAAATGCTTGCTTCTCGTGGTGTCGAGTCCCATTTTGTGGAAATGTTGGATGATACCCATATGCTTTGCAAAAAAGTGGACATTATCCTCATCGAAGTGATCGTTCGTAACATTGCAACCGGAAGTCTCAGTAAAAATCTCGGAATTGCCGATGGAACTGTTCTTCCGTTCACCTTGGTCGAATTTGACTACAAAAACGATGCTCTCGGCGACCCGAAACTCAATGATCAACACTGTTTGATTCTAAACCTTGTCAAAAATGAAGCCGAACTCGATCAACTTCGTGCTATGGCACGTGAAGTCAATAGTATTTTACGTCCTTACTTTCATGAAAAAGGGCTTAACCTAGTTGATTTCAAACTCGAATTCGGACGTGATGAAAACGGAAAAATCATCCTAGCCGATGAAATTAGCCCTGATAACTGCCGCTTTTGGGATTTAGAAACAGGTGAAAAAATGGATAAAGATCGTTTCCGTCAAGGTCTTGGCGGACTAAAAGTCGCCTATGAAGAAGTATTAAACAGAATATTGGGGTAATGTATGAAAGCAATCGTAAATGTATTTTTGAAAAACGGGGTTCTTGACTCTCAGGGTAAAGCGGTACAACATGCCCTCTCAGGTCACGGTTTTGACAGTGTCAAAGATGTCCGTGTCGGCAAACAAATCATTATTGAGATGAATGAATCAGACGCAACACTCGCCAAAGAAAAAGTTGCCCATATGTGTGAAGAGCTTTTGGCAAATACCGTTATCGAAGATTATGAAATTGAGATCCAAGCATGAAAGTCGGCATCATCCAATTTCCGGGGACAAACTGTGAGTACGATACCCAGCATGCGTTTGCCGTATTAGGGTGTGAAACACAAATTCTTTGGCACAAAGAAGAGTCTATCCCCTCTGATATGGATTTGGTAGTAGCCGCCGGTGGATTTAGTTACGGCGATTATCTCCGAAGCGGTGCTATCGCAAAAATGTCTCCGATTATGAAAGCGCTTAAAATCTATGCCGATAATGGCGGAAAAGTACTCGGTATCTGCAACGGATTTCAAGTATTGACCGAAACCGGACTTCTTCCGGGCGCACTCAAACGCAATGAAGGGCTCCATTTTATCTCGCGTCATCATCATCTTAAAGTGATCAGCAATGATAACGATTTTCTCCGCCACTGCCGTGTAGATGAGATTGTCAATATCCCTATCGCACACCATGACGGAAATTTTTACATTGATGCATCCGGATTAAGTGAACTTTATGCGAACAATCAAGTTCTCTTGAAATATACCGACGGTTCAGGAAACATCGATAACCCAAACGGTTCAGTCGACTCGATTGCCGGTATTTGTAACAAATCTAAAAATGTCTTTGGTCTTATGCCCCACCCTGAACGGGCAATGGAAGCACTGTTAGGCTCTAAAGATGGGAAGCAGATGCTCGAAGGGTTTATAAACGCTTGAAAACACTGGCATTTTTATTTCTGCTTTTAACACAGATTGTTTTCGCTGAACCTTCGGTTCTTACCGATCCTGTACCCGCAACCACCGATACGGCATCGGATACAGTAACTAGCCCTTCATCTGACATCGATACTCTTTTTTCCGGCGTATCGACGGCAGGACTAACATTGCAGTTTACCGATCTTCCGACACCCCCTTATGTCGGTGAGATCATTGCCGTTACGGTTAAACTTACCCCAACAGACGTTGCTTCCGGAAATATTGAATATACTCTCCAAAACGAAGAGGGGATACGTATTTTTAGCGATACTCCTCGTCGAAATGTAAAAGATGACGGGGTTTATGACACATTCTATTTTTTAGTTCAATCTCCCTCAGTTCGTCTACCTGATATTTCTGCAACACTCACATCGAATGGAACTACCTCCGAAACATTGATCGGAACTCCCCTCACGGCAACACCACTGAGCCCACCATCTGGCTTTGCAAATGTACTCGCGGATAAATTTGAGGTCATTGATTACAAAACTACCCCTTACAATAATGAGAGTAATGTCGTTATTTTCACCGTAAAAGCGTCCCGTTGTAATATCAGTGATTTTTCAATTCCAAATGCAATCAAACAAGGATTTGAATCGAAACTCTCTAATGTCGGCGAATCGCAAATGACCTATTATGTGATCATACCCAACAGCGAAGAGAGTCTCAAATTTTTAATCTTTAATCTTAAAAAACAGCGCTATGAAGCATTATCAATCCCTATCGTTGTGGATGATGATACCGTTTCTACGGGACAAAGCGATCTCTCACCAACAGATGCACGTCATACAGAACTTAAAGTCGGTGCCGCTGCCGTTGTTGTCCTCATGCTTTTCGGACTCTTTTACTGGAGACGGGAAAAATGGTATTTATACCTTTCGGCTGCTCCGATGTTTTACATCGTTTATGCACTTCTTCCTAATCAAAACATATGCGTTAAAAAAGATGCTCCTGTCTACTTGCTCCCGATTAAAAACGGAACCATTTTTGAAATGACTCTCCAAGAAGAACATCTCGAAGCTGAAAAAGAGGTAGGTGACTTCATTAAAGTACATCTGGATGATAATAAAGTCGGATGGGTAAACAAACGTGATCTTTGCACGAATTAAATGGCTTTATGCCGTAATCGTCATCTTCAGCGGGATGACGCTGATGATCGTCACTTTTTATCTCCTCCCAAAGCCGTACGCCGTTAAATTTTCGGCATGGTTCATCCGCCTTCTCGTTTTTGTACCCGTCAATATCAAAGGGACACCTGATCCTGATGTGCAAATGTTTTTAATCAACCACCAAAGTGACATTGATATCGGTATTATGGAAACAATTACCTCTAAAGATTTAGCATGGGTGGCTAAAAAAGAGCTTTTCAAAGTACCGTTTTTCGGTCTTGTCGTACGACTTCCTAAAGACATCGCCCTTGAGCGTGAAAGCAAAACGGCATTGGTCAAACTGATAAAAGATTGCAAAGAGCGCCTCGATCTAGGACGTGTCATTACGATTTTCCCCGAAGGGACCCGTACCGAGAGCGGAAAAATGAAGCCGTTCAAAGCGGGGGCAAAAATGGTTGCGGACAAATACACGCTCAAAGTTCAACCGATTGTATTGATCGCTACCGCATGGCATTTCAGCAACAAACGCAAAGTGTTTAACCCAGGAACCATTACTGCGATCTATCTCGATTCCTTTATCGCGGATAAAAGTAATCCTGAGTGGCTCAATGAGACCCATACCCACATGCAAAAGGTTTATGATGATGAGCTGGCAAACCATCCTCGCTATCGGTAGCGGTGCCTTTTTAGGTGCGGTACTTCGTGCCTATATGAACGGTGTTGTTAACCATCACTTCCCACACTCACTCCCGTTTGGAACACTGTCGGCTAATCTACTGGGAAGTTTTCTCATCGGCGTACTCTTCGCCTATTTCAGTTACACGACACTTTTTAGCGTTCAAATGAAGTCATTTCTCACCACCGGTTTTTTGGGGGGGCTTACCACTTACTCTACTTTTGCGATGGAAACCTTTTTATTACTTAGTAGCGGTCATCTCTTGATGGCGGTTGCTAATATGGCCCTCAATACTTTTGGAACCGTTTTGATGGCCGCTTCAGGATATTATCTCTTCAAAAACACTCTATCCTAATGTAATAATTTCATCGGCACACCATCGTGCCAAATCACCATCATGCGTGATAAGTAAAACACCCATCCCCTCACTGTGTTGTACGATTAGTTTCATAATATCAAGTTGATTCAGATTATCGAGTGCCGAAGTGGGCTCATCTAGCAATAAAAGTTTCGGCTTCATCAGCAGTGCCCGTAATATGGAACACCGCTGCAATTGCCCGCCGGAAAGTTTATGGGGAAGCGTATCTAAAAGAGACCCTTCCAATCCCATCTGTTCTAACAGCGCTGCAGCCCCTTCCATCGATGTTACTTCCGCAATTTGTTTGCGTACCGTATAGGTAGGGTGAAACGAGCTATAAGGGTCTTGAAATACTTGGGATAGGGGTAATGATTGAATCAATCCCGAAGAGGGTTTACGGTAGCCTAAAATGAGTTCAAATAGGGTCGATTTTCCGACACCGCTGGGGCCGACAATCGCTTTGATCTCCCCTTCGTTGAGTGATAAGGAAAAATCATTAAATAATAATATATCTTTTGTATATCCAAAAGATATATTATTGATATTTAAAACAGACTTCAACGAATCTGTCCTTTACCGTATACTTTGTATTTGTAGGTCGTTAATCCCTCAACCCCCATCGGTCCACGCGCATGAAGTTTGTTGGTACTGATCCCCACTTCCGCACCGAAGCCGAATGCCCCGCCATCAGTAAAACGGGTAGAGGCATTGACGTACACCGCCGCCGCATCAATCGAATCCATAAAACGCTCCGCCGTGCTAATGCTTTCGGTAATGATCGCTTCGGAGTGCCCCGAGCCAAAACGGACGATATGGCTGATTGCCCCATCAACTCCGTCTACAATACGGATGTTAAGGATATTTGCCAAATACTCCGTATCAAAATCCTCCTCAGTAGCCGGTGCTACCGCGATAATTTCACGGGTCTGATCACACCCTTTGAGCTCTGTATGGGCCCGATCAAACGCCTCTTTTAGCATCGGGAGGATATGTTGTGCAATCGGCTCATCCACTAACAGCGTCTCCATCGAGTTACACACCCCCGGACGTTGAACTTTCGCATTGAGTGCAATG
>JAGXFM010000029.1 GCA_024637215.1 Sulfuricurvum sp. | reverse complement strand
GTCTCATGCGATCGTTCGAATTGGCGACGTGATGACTAGCAACTCCGCGCCGGTGAAGGTCATTACCGGATGCTGGCCGGACAAATGCAGCCATTATCGCGGCGTGGTCTATCGTCTCCCCTCACCGCTAGCCAACCGTTTTGTTCACATCGAGATGGAGGTGAGCAGTGAGGATTGGCGGACGTGGGCAGTGAAGTCACGTATTGATCCTCGCTTAATCGCGTATATCGGATTTAAAAACAGTGCACTGTTTGGATTCGATCCGCTCAAAAATGAGCGGAGTTTTGCGACACCGCGCAGTTGGGAGGCCGTTCATAGAATTCTTCAAAGCGCACTATCCAGAGATTTACTACTGGAAGCGATTTCAGGTGCGGTTGGGGAAGATGCCGCCGTCGATTTTTTAGGGTATTGTAAAATCATGGATCATCTTCCCGATATTGAGGCGATTTTACGTGGTGAAGCGTGTGATGCACCGAGTGAACTCTCCACCCTTTATGCCCTCTCCAACATCCTCGTATCGAGACTGTTGCAAACTCCGAATGAAGAGGCACTTTCGCATGTGTTGCGTTATACGTTGAAGCTCAAAAACGAGTTTGCCGTCCTTATCGTCCAAGACCTTCAGCGTCAGGGGGTCGCGATGGAGCATTTGGATGCGTTTGGCGAATGGGTTGAGGCGTACGCGTATCTGCTATGATCGATTTTTCTCCCCTCAAAGCCAAACTCCTCCTCGATTATCCCTTTTTCGGCACGATCGCGAGCGGTATGGAGAACGTTGTAAATGATAACATCGAGAGTTTTGCCACCCGTGAGGGGCGGTTCGAGTATCGTGAGGGGTATATGGAGTCACTCGGTGATGCAGAGCGGATATTTGCTTTGTGTAACTCTGCGTTGCATGAGGCGTTAAGTCATACGCATAGGCGAGGGAACCGCAGTCCATGGCTATGGAATATGGCGTGTGACTATGCGATTAACACGTTGCTGATCGAGAGCGGTTTTACCCCTCCCCCTTCTATAACCTACGATAAACGCTTTGGCAATCTGAGTGCGGAAGAGATCTATCATGAGCTTTCATTGGAGTTTTTAGATCAGGAACAAAACGACCGTGACAGTGATGAGGGGCGAGACGACGATTGGCTGGATGAAAAGCTCTCTCGTGCCCAAAGAGAAAAGCGTTCAGAGGAAGCATTGGAAAAATCAGACCCTCTCAGCGAAGCGATTCATCGTCTGATCCAACCGCACAAAAAGTCTCTTATCGATTGGCGTAATGAACTGCGAGAGAGGATTGGGGGGTATTATGTCAGTGATTACACCCTCATCCCTCCGAGCAAAAAGCTCCTTTATGACGGAGTCTATCTGCCGGGGGTTCATTCACGCCATTTGGAACTGTCAATTGCGATTGATAGTTCGGGATCGGTCAATGAGGTACTGTTGGCGCAGTTTATCGCTGAAGTAGAATCAATTACGGAGTTGTTCAGCTCTTATACGATTGATCTGATCGTCTGTGATGATCGAATCCGTTCCCATGTGCGCTTTGAGCGTGGAGAGGCTATCACCTATGCTCTCAGCGGCGGTGCGGGAACTGATTTTAGACCCGTATTCGAGCTGATTGAGTCGTGGGTATACCGTCCGAAATGTCTCCTTTATTTTACCGATTTAGATGGCAAGTTTCCCCCTTATGAACCGATGGTTGAGACCCTTTGGATTGCACCAAAGGATACTGATGTGCCGTTTGGACGGGTAATAGTATTAAAGGATGAGAATGATTGAAAACGCGTTAAAAATTTTGGAACATTCAAGCCTCTTTATCACCGGAGGCGCAGGTGCAGGGAAGACAACGTTAACACTGGCCCTCATAGAAGATGCACTTCAAAAAGGAAAATCGGTGGCCCGTCTCGCCTCGACGGGGATGGCGGCGACGTTGATCGGGGGGCAAACCCTTCATAGTTTTTTTGATCTTGGGATCGCTAACTCTCAGGAAGAATTAGAGCGCAACGGTAAACTTGACCCCTCTAAAAAAATCATCAAACTCATCCGTTCGATGAATATCATCGTTATTGACGAGATTTCAATGGTGGGAGCGCCGTTGCTTGATATGATTCGGCTTCGTCTTTTACAGGCAGAGTTTAACGGACGGCTGGTCGTGGTAGGGGATTTTTTACAGCTCCCACCTGTTGTTAGAGGGAATGAGCCGATCTATTTCGCTTTTGAATCTCCAAGCTGGGAACGACTTGGATTGAAGACTCTGCATTTGGAGGGGTCATACCGTACGCATGAAGCAGAATTTTTGAGCCTTTTGGAAAAGGTACGTCATGCTCGTATTGATGAAGATGCGGTAGAGGCGTTAGAATCATTGGTTCGTCCGCTAAATGAAGACAAATCGACCATGACCCTCTTGTATGGGAAAAATATCAGTGCTCAAAACCATAATCGCTCTCAGCTGGAGCATCTAAACGGTGAGATAATAGAACTTACAACCTATGTCACTCTTCATGATAAAAAGATGCAGGACCGTGATGTTGAGCGTTTTATGAGTGAGAGTCGTATCGAGCCAAAGTTAGCATTGAAAGTGGGAGCACCGATCCTCTTTACCCGTAATGCGTGGAACTATTACAACGGCGAGCGAGGGCGAATCACTTCCATCGAAGAGGATTGTGTATGGGTAAAAAAATCCGATGGGGTGAGTGTTAAAGTGGAGCGGGTCGATACCACAAAAACTAGGTGGGTGGAGAAGGGGAAGACGGCTAATGAAGAAAAACTAATCACCCTTAGCCAGTTTCCGATCACCCTCGCATTTGCCATTACAATCCATAAATCACAGGGGATGTCTTTGGCGGACTACGTCATCGAGACCAACGAGATCTTCGCCCCCTCCCAGTTCTATGTGGCACTTTCTCGTTCCGTATCCGCCCATCGGGTAACTTTAATCAAACCGCATAGAGGGTGGGAACAACTTTGTTTCGTTCACCCGAAAGCAAAACGCTTTAGTGCGGGGTTGTAAACGCCGAAGCGATAATAATTCGATAGGAAAACATCACTCCGAATACGGCAGAGAGTAACGCTACCGCCACCATCATGTACATGACGGCGAGTTGATACGAGATCGCTTGAAGCGGATCGGCTCCCGCGAGAAGCATCCCCGTGGTGATCCCTGGGATATGGATGATACCTACCGTTTGGAGCATATTGAGCGTCGGGATCATCGAGGCTTTGATAGAAGCTTTAGAGGCAAAATGCAGCGCCTCTTTAAGCGGTGCACCTAGTGCCACCATCCCCTCGATAATCTCAATCGTATTTTTGACCTCCGCGCGGAACCGTTCGGTGCTTTGGGTATAGACGTTGAGGGCATTTCCAATAATCATCCCACCTATGGGGATCATCTCATGAGGAACCATGTGAATAACTCCAAATGCCATCATCGATAAAAAGACGATCCCCGACGAAGCCCCAAGGGTAAAAAAAGCGATTTTAAAACTATCCTCTCCCAGTGGTGAGCGTTTCTTGGCGGTATAGGCGCCGAAAGTTACCATCCCCAATAATACAAAAAATAGCAGGGACGGATGCTCGATTTTAAAGAGATAGACGAGGGCGTAGCCGAGAAGCCCGAGCTGAACCATCGCCAAAATCGAGTTCGTCAGGATCGTTTTTTCGAGACCGAACTGTTCACGGCGTGAATACCATAGGGCAAAAATGATAAGGGCGTAAGAGGCTAAAAAAGAGTATTGCATAAAAGAAGAATAGGGCGTTTTGGATTAAAAGTGGCTTCCCCGAAAGGGGAAAAGAAAAGATTAAAGGCTATCAGAGTGAGCAGAAAGGTATTCAGCAACACCTTCAGTGCTTGCTTTCATACCTGCGTCGCCTTTTGCCCAACCTGCAGGACAAACTTCACCATGCTCGTTGGTGAACAACATCGCATCGATCATACGAAGCATTTCATCGATATTACGCCCAAGTGGAAGGTCGTTGATAACCGCGTGACGAACGGTTCCGTCTTTGTCGAGCAAGAATGATCCGCGAAGCGCTACAGAATCACCGAGCAAGACATCGTAATCGCGTGAAATTTGTTTGTTCAAATCGGCTACGAGTGGGTAACGAACTTGACCGATACCGCCTTGGTTTACCGGAGTATTTTTCCATGCAAAGTGGCTGAATTGTGAGTCAACCGATACACCGATAACGTTGATTCCACGTTCTGTGAACGACTCTAAACGGTGATCAAATGCGATAAGCTCAGACGGACATACGAACGTAAAGTCCAACGGATAGAAAAACAATACGGCACCTTTTTCGCCGAGGTTTTCGTACAAGTTGAAGTTATCAACGATTTGGTTGTTCCCAAGAACAGTTGTAGCAGTAAAATCAGGAGCTTTTTTAGTAACGAGCATGGTATTTCCTTGTATGGTTTTCGAGTAATATGGGGAAATTGTAACACACAAAGATTAATTAAACTGAGAAGCAAAAAGTTAACTCAAAATTCTAAAGGATAATTTTTATTATTTAAAATACCCATTGTCTCTACTTCGATTTGCTTTGGATATAATCACTATTATGCTTACCTTTAAAATGTTATTTTCATTGATGCTCCGATATAAACGTTCCCTTATCTTAGGGAATGTCATCGCCATTCTCGCTACCCTAATCTCCATTCCTATCCCTTTACTGATCCCGTTAATGGTGGATGAGGTACTTCTTAAAAAGGGGGGGGCGATCAGTGAAATGATCGATACCTTTTCCTCTTTGCATGAACCGCTTCTCTATATCGGAGTTGTACTCGCAGTCACCATCGTATTGCGCTTTTTATTTTTTATTCTCAGTGTCGCTTCACAGAAATTTTTTATCACCCTCTCCCAAGAACTCAGCTTTAGTGTTCGTGTGAGAGCATTGGAACATCTGAAGGCGGTTTCGATGTCCGAATATGAACGTTTAGGAAGCGGCAAAGTTATTACCCATCTCATCACCGACATCGATACGATTGAGCAGTTTTTAGGAAGTGCCCTCTCCAAACTCATCGTCTCGGTCGCAACCCTTATTGGTGTAGCGGGGGTATTGATTTGGATTAACCCACTCTTTGGACTTCTCATTATTATTTTTCAGCCCCTTATAATGATTATCACCCGTAAAATTTCAGGAAGTGTCGGGAAGCTCAAAAAAGAGCAAAATAGAACCATCGGCGAGCTTTCCGATAACCTCACACAAATGTGTGATCTCTTTGGTCAAATACGGGCGAGCAATAAAGAGGAGCGTTTTATCGCGAGTGCGATCACCCAATCACAGCGATTGCGTCAAAGTGCCAGTGAATACGGAATCAAGGCATTAAGGGGGGAGCGCTATTCGTATACCCTTTTTTTGAGTGGATTTGAAATATTCAGAGCGTTGGGGCTGGTGATGGTTTTGTATTCGGATCTCTCCATCGGACTGATGTTCGGGATATTCGGCTATTTATGGTTTATGATGACTCCCGTACAGGATTTACTCTCAATGCAGTATAGCTTTGCCAATGCCAAGAATGCCCTTGCTCGACTAAACGAGTTGCTTTCACTTCCAACTGAAGAGAAACATTCTAACACGTCGAATGTATTGGAAAGTGGCTCAGCCATTTCGATTCAAACACGTGATTTAGTATTTAGCTACGGTGCGAATGAACCGGTTCTAAAAGGATTAAATATTCATATCCACTCGGGAAGTACGGTAGCGATTATCGGGGCAAGCGGAAGCGGTAAAAGTACCCTTTCTCAACTGTTGGTTGGATTTTATCCTCCTACGTCAGGGGATATCCTTTATAATGATGTCAGTGTGGAAAAAATCGGCTTTTCACAGATACGTGACAAGGTCTTTGTGGTATTGCAACAGCCGTTGATGTTTAATGAAACGCTTTGGTTTAATCTCACAATGGGGGATGAGGTAAGTGAGGATAAGATATGGGAAGCGTTACGCATCGCACAACTTTTTGAGTTTGTAAGTGCATTGCCGCAGAGACTTGAAACACAGGTCGGTAAATTCGGAATCCGTCTCTCTGGAGGCCAGCGTCAGCGGCTGAGTATCGCACGGATGGTGTTGGCAGATCCAAAGGTGGTTATCTTTGATGAGTCCACTTCGGCCTTGGACGTGCATACCGAGAGTGCATTATTCGAAGCACTAAAAGAATTTTTGAGAGAAAAAACAGTCATTATTATTGCCCATCGTCTGAGTACAATTACCAAAGCCGATTATATTTATGTTCTTGAAAATGGTACTATATTAGAAGAGGGGTCACGCGAAGCATTGGAAGAGCAAGAGGGGAGTTTTAAACGCTTCGTTCATCATCAGCATTAATAAGGAACTATTATGGAAAACAAACTATTTGTCCGATTTATGATCTTTTCAGCCTTAGGGCTTACCGTATGGCTCTTTTTGCCTTTTTTAAAAAGTTTTTTTATCGCTTTTTTATTGGCTATCGTTATCTCTCCGCTTTACCATTATGTAGAAGTTAAAATCTACCGTTACGAGCGATTTAAAAAGATGGCATCACTCATAGCGGCGGGAATTGTGACGTTAAGTCTCTCTTTGCTCCTATTTGTCCCTATTGCAATGTTTTTATTCTATTTGTTTGATCAGCCTTCGAATGTGATGGTGATTATTCGTGCTTTAGGAGATAAAATCGATACCCTCAGTTCCTATCTCCCCACGTTTTTGGGATGGCTAAAAGAGCCTTTGGAAAATTTGATTTTATTAGGTAAAGCGCATAAAGATGAGATAATTTCCACCCTTGCCGCATGGTTGGGAAGTGGAGTCCAAACGTTTATGGCGATGCTTATCGAGATGGCGATGATTGTTGTCTTTTTCTTTTTCTTGACCTGGTATGGACGAAGTCTTAAACTTTTTTTACTCCCTATCATCCCTCTCTCGCGAACACTAAAGCGGGGATTTTTTACTGATATGATGACGACAACGGCGGTGGTGTTTTACACATTGGGTGGTGTGATGATTGCGCAGGGGGTTGCCTTTGGTATTTTTATCGCTTTTTTTGAAGGATATAACCCTTTCTTGTTGGGATTTATGACCGGCATCTCGGCTATTATCCCTGTTGTCGGTACCGCTTTAGTTTGGATTCCGGTTGCATTGCATGAGTATTTTGAAGGAAATATGATGAATGCTTTATTGATCACCGTCTACTCGTGGGCAATGTTGGCATTTTTTATTGATAATATTGTTAAATTGGTAATTTTGAATTTTGTCAATCGGAAATTGAGTGACGGGAAAAGCCGTATTAATGAATTTATGATTTTCTTTGCTATTGTAGGCGGTTTGGCGACGTTCGGCTTTTGGGGATTTATTATCGGTCCGGCGATTGTAGCGTTTACGCTGACAACGCTTCGGATGCTTCGTAAAACTAATCGGAAGTTTTACCCGTAAGGAAAGAAGAAGCTTCTTCTTTATTGCGAGCTAAGCTCTCTTACTTCCTCGCGTAAGCGGGCAAGTTCGGTCATGATGGCGGTGATTTCATCGGTTGTTTTAGGCTCACTACCGTGGGTATAGCGTTCAATCGTCGATTGAACATTTTGGGTTAATGTGTCGAGTTTGTTTTTTGCTTTTTCAATCAGACTATTATGATCGATATTGAGATTGCCTTCGAGTTCGTGGATTTTATCGACGATTTGATCTTGATGTTTATAGAGATAGTATCCTGCAATTCCGCCGAGTGCGGCACCTACGATAAAGCTGAGTGTGTTGTCTTGGTTCATAATATTTCTCCTAAGGGTTATTTTTTTTCTTGAAAAATTGCGAAATCGCTCCGATAGCCAGTGAGCCGATGGTCACTTTCGCGATTCCGTTTGAAGCTTTTAGCGCAAGCATTTTAGTCTCGTCATGGAGAAACGAGAGTAAGTCATGCAATTCATGCAAGGAGAGTTTCGATTTCTCGCTTAGTATCTTTGACTCCACTTTGAGTTGTGAGAGAAGCTCATTGACCTCATGGAGGGTTAATGCTGCTTTGGTCGAAAGGAAGCTAAGCTCACTTTGGACATGGGCAATAAATTCTTGCGTCTTTTGCATGGTTTTAATCGAGTACGTTCCGATGAAAATAATCACCGCGGTAATGATCAGCATGCAAAGCGCGATAATGCCGACAAAAAGAGTGAGTAACTCTGTTTCATTCATCGATTTGACCTCCGGCGTGAATGAACTATTATACCTTTCTTTTTAAAATATAGGGTAATATCATTACACTAACAAAAGAGAGAAGGTGTGACGCAATGTACTCTTTGGAAACAATCTTTATTGCTTTTGGACTCACTTTATTTGCCGGTTTATCGACGGGAATAGGGGCAGCACTCGCCTTTTTTTCCAAAAGTGATAATACACGGCTTCTCTCTATCGGACTAGGATTTTCGGCAGGGGTGATGATTTATATCTCGTTTGCTGAGATTTTGGTTAAATCAAAAGCCTCTTTTGCCCTTCAATTTTGCGACACTACCGCCGAAGCATTGATGCTGATCTGTTTTTTTTCAGGGATTGCATTGGCATTTGGAATCGACCGTTTGGTTCCCGAAGATGTGAATCCGCATGAACTCAAGTCCGAACAGGCTTTATCCCCGTTAAAAACTGAACATGCGCAATCAAAACAAAAAATGGTGCTTCACCGTACGGGAGTTTTTACCGCTCTGGCGATAGCAATACACAATTTTCCGGAAGGTTTTGCAACATTTGTGTCGGCATTGGATTCTCTCACCCTTGGGCTTGGAATCGCCCTTGCGGTCGCCATTCATAATATCCCAGAGGGGATGGCGGTATCTTTGCCGATTTACCATGCGACCGGTGAGCGAAAGCGGGCATTTTGGTATGCCTTCGGCTCAGGATTAGCCGAACCTATCGGAGCGGCTGTGGGATTCTTTTTTTTGATGCCGTTGATGGGAGAACTAACACTAGGGATTACTTTTGGAATCGTAGCGGGGATAATGATTTATATCTCTCTTGATGAACTGCTCCCCTCCGCACGGGTGTACGGAAATGCCCATACGGCGATTGCGGGAATTATTGGGGGGATGGGGGTAATGGCGGTAAGTTTACTGCTTTTTAAAATTTCCTGAAATAATGGAGTGTTTGATAAATGGCTAAGCCGTCTTTCCCTAAAAAACGCTTTATCGATCGGATCAGCAGGTAGGTTAGACGATAGCGGCTCCCCTCACTCACTAAGTTATCCCACAAATCAGGACGGAGTGAACGATGATAGCTCTCCAGGGTGATAGCGATTAGTTCAGGTGAATGGAGTTTGCGGTAGAGGGCGTGAACAAATATAAATCCGTCTCGGATAATTGCTTCTTGAGGGGTAAGGGTTGGTTCTAAGTTCTCTTCAAAATCCATAAAATAGATTTTTCCCTCTTTGTAGGTGATATCACGTAATGCCGGACGAGAGTGATAAAGACCTTTATTATGCATATCCGCAAGAGCAGCGGAGAGTTTATTACAGATTTCAATTTTTTCATCAAGAGTAGTCTCATCTTGATTAAGTAGCGAGCTAAGAGGGACTCCCCCGTCTTTTAGAACCAGATAATTTTCATGGGCAATGATTACTTCAGGAACATTGACTCTTTGAGTCTTTAGAAAAGCAAGTTTTTTTGCTTCATAGGCTAAGGATGCTTTAGGATCGGTCACGACCGTCGGTTTGAAAAAATTGTTTTTTAATACTTTAGAAAAGAGGAGGGCTAGCGTATGCCAAATATTGGCCTCACCGATTTCAGGCTGTTTAACCCACAGCTTTTCCCCTTCGAACTCGAAACTGAAGGTTCTGCGATAGCTTTGAATCGTGAGGAGTTGTTCGACAATCGGTTGTAGTCTAAGTGTATCCATCGTATTATCTATCATATAAGTAATTTATGCGTATTATAAAATATTTGATATTAATCCTCTCTATAGAGGATTGTTGAAAATAGGCAATTACCTATTTTAAGTATTTGAAATATATACTTTACATATTCTATTTATATTGAAAGGATATCAAATGATCCTTACACTTTCGCATCAAAAAGGGGGAGTCGGTAAATCCACGATAGCATGGAACCTTGCCGTCAACTTCTCTAAAATTATCGATACGCGTATTGTGGATCTTGATACGCAGCGTTCCCTGACGGTAACCAATGCACTACGACATGAGCATGGGCTTGTTCCGATACCGATGATACACTTTGATACTGCCGAAGAGTTGGCACAATACGCGGCAGAAGATTCGGAGGAGATTCTCACCATTATTGATTCGGGAGGGTTTGACAGTGCCTTTAATCGTGTTGCCATTATTGCATCGGATCTGCTTATGACCCCCGTGAGTGATAAGCCTTTTGATTTGATGGGATTACAAAAATACGAGGAGATTCTCAAAAGTCTCTCAATCATACAAGGTGAAACGATCAAGACCCATGTCCTTTTTAATAACATTAATCCTTCAATGAAGCGGTTCGGAGAGTTGGTTGATTTTATTTGTATGTCGGAGCATTTTGAGCTGATGGTTTCTATTCTCCGCCAGCGTGTAGATATCGCCCATTCAGTCGGCGAGGGGAAAAGTATCAAAGAGTATCGAATTTTCAGCCGTGCCGATCAAGAGATGGATGAGTTGTTTGCGGAAGTAAAATCTATATTAAATATAAAATAAATATCTAAAATATATATAAAGGATATAAATTGGCTAAGAAAAGTTTTTTGCAAAACATTGAAAAAGTAAAAAATTCTGCCGCGATGAGTGAGCAAGAGGTAAAAATAAAAAGCGAAAAAGAGAAGAAAAAAAAGCTCATTACCATCCCGACGGGATGGGAAGATAAAATCCGTAAATTTCACGGAGGGACGGTAAGTGCGTATATTCTTATCGCACTTCAAGAGCGAATGCAACGGGATGGGTTGATTTAATGGCACAAAACCTAATCGTTATCCATTGTATCAAGAGAGTACCAACTTTTAGTCGCTTTCGTCGGTAAGTCACCTCTGCTTTTGTCGAGAAGTTGCTGAAAAATTTTAACGTTTTGGATGAGTTTATGCTCAGATTTCGGTGCAGAAACATTGGTATCGATTTTTTTCTTTTCGGTAAGATCGATCGGCTGAATTTGAATCCATTTTTTCTCTGCAGTGTCTGCACACAAGCTGGCGGTAATAAAGAATAAAAAACAAACAGTTTTCATAACTACCCTATGGTTGAATGACGCTATAATACAACATTTCTTAGGGACTGAGGAGATATAAAAGGTGAGAATAGTATGATCAAGATTATAAATAGTGAAGAGTTTTCCTATTTTTTGCGTATTAACAGAAATGAAATTATCAAAAGATGGATGAATAAAAGTGAAGTGCAAAATGTTCTGCACAGACACTCTTTACCTGTAATTGAAAAAAACACTCACCTTTTTTATCAATTTTGCGATTGTTATATCAGTGTCATAGAATGGCGTGCCACCGTCTCGGAATGCCAAGTAAAATTAGACTTTTTACAATTGCTGAACAACTACAATGTGACAGTCCCTGATCTTTTCACCCTCATTACAAAACTCAAAAATGCGATAGAGGAGATCATTTTTGAAAATGGGAACCTCTCTTTTGCTTTGCAACGCGAAATTGATTCTCTTACGCTGGAGATGGGTAATGATTTGGCAAATAATTTTGAAATTCTCACCCAAAGCAATCAGAACTATAAAAGTGAAAATTCAAATCTTTTAACTGAGTATAAAAAAGCGGTAGATTTAAGTAATATCGTCTCAAAAACAAACCCGAAAGGGGTTATCACCTACGTTAATGACAAGTTTTGTGAGATATCGGGATACACACGTGACGAACTCATAGGAAAACCGCATAACATCATTCGACACCCTGATATGCCAAGAGAAGCGTTTAAAGATCTATGGGATACCATCAAAGCAAAAAAGAGCTGGAACGGGGTGGTAACAAACATGAAAAAAGACGGGGGGCAGTATATCGTTGATACCACTGTCATACCGATTTTGGATGTGGATGGTGATGTGGTAGAGTACATCGCGATTCGACATGATATTACCGAGTTAGAAGAGACAAAACAACAGCTTAGAAATATCAATAAAGCGATGAAAAGCAAAGTAGACGAGCTCTATTCCATGACCAATACGTTAGAGCAAAAAGCGTTTAAAGATAATCTCACGGGGATCAATAATCGGGAAAACTTTGAAGATATTTTTAGTATAGAGATTGCTCGAGCGAAACAAAACAATCTCCCGCTTAGTTTGATCATTTTTGACGTTGACCATTTTAAACTGATAAACGATACCTATGGACATCAAGCTGGGGATATTATCCTAAAAGAGTTGGTAGGTCTTATCGCCGATCATATTAAAAACGGAGATATTTTTGCTCGATGGGGTGGAGAAGAGTTTGTTGTTTTGACCCCTTCGACAGAAATCGTCGGTGCCCATAATTTGGCTGAAAACTTGAGAAAGCTCGTGCAAGCACATACGTTTAGCTATGTCGAAAAAGAGATCACGTTGAGCTTCGGTATTGCTCAGCTTTGTGACGATGATGACAAGAAAACACTTTTTGAAAAAGCGGACGGGGTTTTATACGAAGCGAAAAAGAACGGTAGAAATCGAATAGAGGTCTATAACGCATAGACTTTGATCCAATATACTCTGCAATAATAGATTGATTTCTTCGAGTTAATAAAATAATACTATCTATTAGTGAATGAAGTAATTGTTTAAGTTTTTATTTTGGGAGTTTTTAAAAGTGGTGGTGGCCAATCTCGGAATCGAACCAAGGACACAATGATTTTCAGTCATTTGCTCTACCGACTGAGCTAATTGGCCACGTTTGTGAGGGTGAAATTATAGCCTCAGAAGCTTAAAAACAAGCTTAAAGAGGAGCGAACGACTATTTTGTCGCTTTTGCAAGCTCTTTAAAAAGGTTGCCTCGCTGTGCATATGAGGTAAATTGATCTAAACTTGCCGCTGCAGGGGAGAGTATGGCGATACTGTGACGGTTATGTTTTTTACTAATTTGCTCTACCGCAACATCCAGCGTATGACAGAGAACACAAGGGATATCGTATTGTTTACATAAGGCTTCAAGACGCAGAGCATTGGCTCCGATAGCATATACACTTACTTCGTAACGTTTAAGGGGGGTAAAAAGCTCTTCGAGCTCTACCCCCTTATCATCCCCACCGAGCACCAAGTAGATTGGATAAGAGCCATAGGTACGCAAAGCGGCCAATGTTGCATCGATGTTAGTCGCTTTGGAGTCATTGACCCAGAGACGATCACGACCGTCACGGAACTCTTCTTGGCGGTGAGGATCGAGGACAAACGCATTGATACGGTCATAATCGCAGCGGTCATAGAGAATCTTATCAATTCCCATCGCGATCATGGCATCCATTAAAAAAGCCCCTTTGAATTTGATTTTTGAAGCATCAAAACCAAAATACTCGGCGAGATCTTTTTCATCTTCGTAGATGATTTTAAATCCGTTTGTCGGGGCATCGGCAAACATCTTCGGCAGAAGAATCGCTTCCCCCTCCCTCATCATCGAGAGCGGTTTGAGCTTCGCATCGTAATACGCCTGCATACTTCCATGCCAGCTCACATGATCGGGAGTGACGGGAAGAAGCGCGTAGATGTTAGGAGAGGCTACGGTGTTGTAGTGCATACTAAACGAACTGGTCTCTAAAATCCAAATAGGAGCTTCGCTCGACATGTCGGCAAGGGGAGTTCCGATGTTTCCGCCGCTGATAGTCCCTTTGTCGCTAAGGAGGTGTTCCACCATTTGGGTCGTCGTGGTTTTACCGTTCGTTCCGCTGATCCAAATCGAAAAAGGCATTTTCGGAGCGAAGAAATCGTACTCGCTGATAAGGTGCTGTGCACTTTGAATCAGTGAATGTGACGGCGGAAATCCGGGTGAGGGAATTTCATGGGTAAAGAGTGTGGTGTCGAATTCATGGATCGGTTTGAGAAAATTTCCCTCTTCATCAATCGAAGATTCGGTAAATTTATCATCGAAAAAGGTACAAGGACCGAAATGTTTGGCGATAGCACGGGTCGTTTTGCCGTACCCGAAGCAGGCGATGTTTTGATTTTTCATTAGCGAATCTTTAAAGTAATGAGTGCGAAAATATTGGATAAGAGGGAGATAATCCAGAAACGGACGATAATTTTGTTTTCTGCCCACTGTTTCATCTCAAAATGGTGATGGATCGGTGCCATTAAAAAGACCCGTTTTTTACGGAGTTTGTAACTTCCGACCTGTAAGATGACCGAGACGGTTTCGATCACGAAAATCAAACCGATGAGAATAAGGAGGATCTCACTTTTCCCGATGATTGCCATATAGGCGATAAAAGCGCCGATGGTTAATGAACCGCTATCCCCCATAAAAACTTGTGCCGGATGGCAATTGAACCATAAAAATCCAAGCAGCGAACCCATCAGTGCCGCAGCGATAATCACCACTTCCCCAGCAGGGATCTTCGGCATCAAAAGATAATGAGATAAGGCGGCATTCCCCACAATATAAACAATCACACTGAGCGAGAGTAAGGCGAATATGGAAGGGACCGTTGCCAGTCCATCGAGTCCGTCGGTGAGGTTGACGGCATTAGAAGTAGCGATAATGACAAATACCCAAAATGCGACGCTCCACCCCTCCATATCAAAAAGACTTAATTTGATAAAAGGGAGATAAAACCCGGTTTCGAGTTTGGCGACATAAATCAAAAATAATCCGATGGCAATACCGAACACAATTTGGAGGGCGAGTTTGGCACGAGCGCTAAGTCCTGCGCGATTGTTTCCGCCTCGAATTTTACCCCAGTCGTCGGTAAAACCGATATACGCGTAAAATACAAGGGTAAGAAGGCCGCCGATAGCAAACGGGTTCATTACGTTAACCGTTAATAATGAGGCGATAATCGTAGATACGATAAAAACAATTCCTCCCATAGTGGGTGTTTTGGCTTTGCCCTGATGGGCACTGACGTATTCATTAATCGGTTGAACACGGGCGGAGCGTTGAGCCCATACGATAAATCGCGGCATTAAAAAGAGGGTAAGGAGCATCCCGATAAAAAAAGCAGCCCCTGCGCGAAGGGTGATGTACTGAAATAGATTAATTCCGAGGGTCTGGTGAAACCAATATAACATACTATTAACTCTTTATGATTAAATTTCAAAAGCAATGCAAAAGTGACATTTTAATATAATCCCCCCAAAGTTTGATTAATCGAAGGAGCCAATTTGAGTAAAAAAACCGTTTTGGTCATCACAGACGGCATCGGATACTCGCCGAAACGTGATTTTAATGCTTTTCACGCTGCGAAAAAGCCGACCTACGATCACTTATTTAGTGAAGTTCCTTATGCTCTGATCGATACTTTCGGTTTGAGTGTCGGTCTCCCCGAGGGGCAAATGGGCAATTCCGAAGTGGGACATATGTCGATCGGAAGCGGTCGGGTATTGTATCAGGATCTGGTCAAAATTTCTCTTGCTCTTGAAGAGGGGACATTTGCACACAACACGATCTTCTCTTCTCTTCTCAAGACTAGCAAGCGGCTTCACCTGATTGCGCTGATGAGTGATGGCGGAGTTCATTCGCATATCGATCATATTATAGGGGTAGCAGAGATAGCCGCCGAAGCGGGAAAAGAGGTATGGCTTCATTTAATTACCGACGGACGGGATGTTGCCCCTACCTCGGCGAAACTCTTTTTGCATACGGTGAATGCACACGGCTATCCGAATGTAAAAATCGGCTCCATCGGAGGACGTTTTTTTAGCATGGATCGGGATAATCGTTGGGATCGTGTCAAGAGCGGGTATGAGGCTATCGTGAACGCCATTCCAAAAAGTGAGCAAAGTGCTGCCGATTATATCGAAAATGCCTATGCCGTCGGAGAGAGCGACGAGTTTATAACCCCGAGTGCGTTTTACGGGTATGAAGGATTTAAAGAGGGAGATGCGGTATTGACCCTCAATTTCCGAAGTGACCGTATGCGCGAGCTCACAACGGCCATCGGTGACCCCTCCTTTAAAGGTTTTGAAAGAGAATTTATCCCGACCCATTTGGCAACGATGACACAGTACGATAAAAACTTCCCGTATCCGGTACTTTTTCCAAAAGATGCCCCAGTCAATACTTTGGCGGAAGTTATCTCTAAAGCGGGGCTTCGTCAGCTTCATACGGCGGAGACTGAAAAATACGCCCATGTCACCTTTTTCTTTAACGGCGGTGTAGAAGAGCCGTATGAAAATGAGACACGAGTATTGATCCCGAGCCCGCAGGTTAAAACGTATGATATGCAGCCTCAGATGTCTGCTCCCGAAGTGGGTGATGCTGTTCTTAACGCAATGAATGAAGGGTATAATTTTGTGGTTGTCAATTTTGCCAACGGGGATATGGTTGGACATACCGGCAATTTTGAAGCGGCGGTAAGCGCGGTTGAAGCGGTCGATCAAGAGTTGGGGAGGATTATCGAAGCAGCCAAACGTAACGATTATTCTCTTGTCATTACCTCTGATCACGGCAATTGTGAAGAGATGCGGGATGATGCGGGAAATATGCTCACCAATCATACGGTCGGTAAAGTATGGTGTTTCGTTATGGCGGAGGGGGTGAATGAAGTTCATTCCGGAGCTCTTAATAACGTCGCACCGACAGTTTTAAAACTGATGGAGCTTGAAATTCCGTCCGAGATGGACACACCACTTATATAAAGGATAATGATGAAATTCACAGGTAAAAATGTATTGGTAACAGGTTCAAGCCGAGGAATCGGAGCGGAAGTGGCAAAAGTATTGGCAGGCTATGGCTTGAAAGTATGGATCAACTACCGTCACGGTGCGACAGCGGCAGATGCGGTTAAAGCGGAGATTGAATCAGCGGGCGGTCAAGCGGCGGTTATCGGATTTGACGTAGCGGACGAAGCGGCATTTGTGGATGCCATCAAAACTATCATTGATGCGGACGGTGAACTCTCGTATCTCGTTAACAACGCAGGGATTACGAATGATAAACTGGCATTGCGTATGAAAGCGGAAGAGTTCACCAGTGTATTGGATGCAAACCTCACATCGGCATTTATCGGATGTCGCGAAGCGATGAAGGCGATGCGCAAACAAAAATTCGGAAGTATCGTTAATATGGCTTCCATCGTCGGTGAAACAGGCAATGCGGGACAAACCAACTATGCAGCCTCTAAGGGGGGTATGATCGCGATGACAAAAAGTTTTGCCATCGAAGCGGCAACCAGCGGTATCCGCTACAACTGTATCACTCCGGGCTTTATCGCCACCGATATGACCGATGAGCTTAAGGAGGAAGTGAAAGCGGCATTTACCGCAAAAATCCCGATGGCCCGTTTTGGGAATGCTGCAGAAGTTGCTGAAGCAACGGCATTTTTACTTAGTGATCATGCGAGCTATATCACCGGAGAGACCCTCAAAGTCAACGGCGGAATGTTTATGTAATGCCGCTTGAGAGGAGAAGTTTGCCTCTTAAGCTAAATATGGTATAATTTTGCGATTTTATTCATAGGAACAGGAGCTATTATGGCACTTTTGGAAGATATTAAAGAAGTAGTGGTTGAGCAACTTAGCGTTAACCCGGACGAAGTTAAAGAGAACTCTAAATTCGTAGAAGATCTTGGCGCTGATAGCCTTGATGTTGTTGAATTGGTAATGGCTCTTGAAGAGAAATTCGATATCGAAATCCCTGATGACGAAGCGGAAAAAATCCAAACTGTTCAAGATGTAATCAATTACATCGAAAGCAAAAACTAAAAACCGTTATCGAGGTTTTCCTCGATAAAACAAATTTAATTTATGGTCTAAGATATTGGCTTAATGGAGCCAAAGTTTCAGACCATCTACCATCAGGAGAGAATGTGAAAAGAGTAGTAGTAACCGGAATGGGAATGATCAACGCCGTTGGTCATGACAAAGAGAGCTCATTCAAAGCAATTTGTGAAGGTGAATGCGGGATTGATATGATCACGATTTTCGATGCTTCGACACAAAGTGCACAAATTGCCGGTGAGGTGAAAAATTTCGATCCTGAATCGGTTATGGACGCCCGTGAGGTTAAAAAAGCGGACCGTTTTATCCATCTTGGGATTAAAGCGGCGCAAGAAGCGATGGCGGATGCTAATTTTCCTGAAGATTTTAACAAAGAGCGTTTTGGTATCGATGCGGCATCGGGGATCGGCGGATTACCGTCGATTGAGCGCAGTTCAATTATCCTTGAGACCAAAGGGCCTCGCCGTATCTCTCCGTTCTTCATTCCGGGCGCCTTGGTCAATATGCTCGGCGGATTCATCACGATAGATCACGGTTTGCAAGGACCGAACCTCTCAGCGGTAACGGCGTGTGCGGCGGGAACCCATGCTATCAGCGAAGCGGCAAAAACGATTATGATCGGCGGTGCGGATCAAATGCTCGTGGTTGCGGCGGAGTCAGCGATCACGGGTGTCGGTATCGGTGGATTTGCATCGATGAAAGCGCTCTCAACTCGTAATGATGATCCAAAACACGCATCACGACCGTTTGATGCGGAGCGTGACGGGTTTGTTATGGGTGAGGGTGCAGCGGCATTGGTACTCGAAGAGTATGATGCGGCAGTGGCACGCGGTGCACGCATTTACGCTGAGCTTATCGGATTCGGTGAGAGCGGTGATGCAAACCATATCACGACACCAAGCCTTGAGGGGCCTCTTCGTGCTATGCAAGCGGCACTCAAAATGGCTGGAAATCCGAAAGTCGATTATGTTAACGCACACGGAACCAGTACGCCGACGAATGATAAAAATGAAACTGCGGCTCTTAAAATCGCATTCGGCGGAAAAGAGAATTGCCCACCTGTAAGTTCGACGAAAGGTCAAACAGGACATTGTCTCGGAGCAGCTGGCGGTATCGAAGCGGTTGTCAGTATTATGGCAATGCGCGATGGTATCATCCCTCCAACCATCAACTACGTTAACCCTGATGAAAACTGCGATTTGGATATCGTTCCAAATGCGGCACGCAAAGCAGAACTCAATATCGTTATGTCTAACTCATTCGGATTTGGCGGCACTAACGGTGTTGTCATTTTCAAAAAAATATAAGAGGGCAAGCCGTTGGCTACCTATTTAGATTTTGAGCAAAATATTCGTCAAATCCAAGAGGAGATTATTGCGGCAGAAGTACGCTATGATCACCACGCCGTAGAGATTTTAAAACAGGATTTGGACAAAGAAGTTCAAAAAACCTATGCAAATCTTTCACCGTATCAAGAACTTCAGCTTGCACGGCATCAAGATCGTCCTTATGCGCTTGATTACATTAATCTTTTATTGGATAAAAAATATGAGATTCACGGAGATCGCCATTTTCGTGATGACCTTTCTATCATCTGTTATATAGGGACAATCGGTGATGAGCGTGTCATGGTTATCGGTGAACAAAAAGGGCGTGGAACTAAAAATAAGCTCAAGCGCAACTTTGGTATGCCTCATCCGGAGGGGTATCGTAAAGCACTTCGTGCGGCAAAAATGGCGGAAAAGTTTAATATTCCACTCCTAATGCTGATTGACACTCCGGGTGCTTATCCGGGTCTGGGTGCCGAAGAGCGCAATCAGAGTGAAGCAATTGCGCGTAATCTGATGGAGCTTTCCAATCTCAATACCATTACGGTATCGGTTGTGATCGGCGAAGGGGGAAGTGGAGGAGCGTTGGCTATCGGTGTTGCCGATCGTCTGGCTATGATGCGCTACTCCGTATTCAGCGTTATCTCACCTGA
Organism: Sulfuricurvum sp.; assembly: GCA_024637215.1. Lineage (GTDB taxonomy): Bacteria > Campylobacterota > Campylobacteria > Campylobacterales > Sulfurimonadaceae > Sulfuricurvum. Next base: position 18,158 of record JAGXFM010000029.1, on the reverse strand, counting down.
GGGGTGTTCGGCTATTTTGTGGAATGATCCGACCAAAGTGGAAGCGGCTACGAAAGCACTTAAAATTACCTCTGCTGATCTCAAAGAGCTTGATTTGATCGATGATATTGTGGATGAACCGCTTATTGGTGCTCACCGTGATAAAGAAGGGGCTGTTAACGCTCTTAAAAACTACTTTTTAGCTAAAGTGACGGAACTCAAAGCTTTGAGCGACGAAGAACGTCTCGAAAAACGCTACGCACGTCTTGTCGGTGTAGGACAATATTCAGAATAAGGGTTTCCCTTTATTCTTCCTCTTTTCCGGGCTTCTCTTTTTTCTCCGGCTTCAAACGTTTCATCTTTTTTGCCTCTTTTGAAAAAGCTATCAGTTCTTCGGTCGTATGAATCGAATCGGGAAGAATGGCGAGAGTCCGTTTGAGTAGTTTTGTGGTTGTCATGGCATCGGAGAGGGCACGGTGGTGGGTGGCATCTCGATAGAGTTCAAGATGCTCGTTTAGGTACGCCAAGCCGTAGCGTTCAGATTCAAATGTACGCTCAGCCAGATCAATCGTACACAAAGAGCGATTCAATAACCGTTGCAGACCGACCCGCTCCATCATTGCCGAGACGAAATTATAATCAAATTTGGCATCGTGTCCGACAAATACGGCATCCCCCAAAAAGAGGCGAAACTCTCGCATTACTTTACTTAGTGCGGGTGCTTTTAGGGTTTGTTCCGTCTTGATTCCCGTAATTTCTTGAATTTGATCGGAGATATCACTACAGTAGACTAAGCTTTCATAGGTATCAAGAATTTTTCCGTTTTTGAGCTTCACCGCACCGATTTCAATGATTTGGTGATGGGAAGGTTTAGATCCGTTGGATTCAACATCTACGATGCAAAAGAGCGTGTCGGCGACTGACGTGAGCGCCGTTTGAAATCGATAGTTTCCTCGGTCTAAAATAATATTCATCCCTTGGGCTTTAAGAAGTTCCAAGTTTAGTTCATGTTCCCTTCCTAAAGAGGACTCAAATTCTTCTTTAGGGACACCGTTTTTTGTAAGGCGGAAAAGGATTTTAGGGTCAAAGAGTTTCACGTCTTTGCCTTTGTGATAAAAGCGCTAACACGTGAAGAGTCTTTTTTCCCATAAGCGGCTTCAACCCCGCTACTGACATCGACCGCATAAAAACCATACTCACGCAAGGTAGCAACATTCTCAGGAGTAAGTCCGCCGGCCAGAATGATTTTAGAGCAGTCAACTCCCTCAAACCATTCGATATTCAGTCGTTTTCCGCTCCCCCCGAAAGCTTCACAATACGCATCAATGAGACGATATTCATCAGAATAGGCAAGGATATCTTCACGCTTTTGGGCACGGATGACACGCAGTGTCGGAAAATTAACTTGAGTAAAAAAATCATCACTTACATCAAAATGGATTTGTGCCAAAGTACATCCGCTCTGGAGGCAGGTTCTACGGATAAAATCGGGAGTTTCATTCACAAAAAGGGCTACTTTTTCAACAAATGGGGGGAGCTTTTTAATAATTTTTTGAGCGTTTTCGGGAGAAATATAGCGTGGGGATTCAGGATAAAAAACAAACCCGAGGGCATCGGCTCCGGCATCGATAGCGTGAAGCGCATCGTCTAAATTCGTGATGCCGCAGATCTTGACTCTCATACTTTTAAGCTGTCAATCGCAGTTTTATAATCCTCGGCTCCAAAGACATAGCTTCCGGCAACACAGATATCAACACCTGCTTCTTTAAGTTCGTGAATATTAGAGTTCCCGACTCCCCCATCGATTTCAATAAGACATTGTGGATTAATACGATCCCGAAGCGCTCTAAGGCGGCAGATTTTATCAATAACCGTCGGGATAAATTTTTGCCCGCCGAATCCGGGATTAACAGACATCACCAGTACCATATCTAAATCGCCCAACAGATATTCAATAGCTTCTGCAGGAGTATGAGGATTTAAAACAATGGCCGGTTTAATCCCAAGTGAGCGGATATGCTGGATAAGACGATGAGGATTTTTTTCCTCTTCAATATGAAAAGAGATGTATTCAGGCTTTAAAGGGGCGAAGAGGTCAACAAAAAAGGTGTTATTTTGTACCATAAGATGGATATCGAGAGGCTTGCTAGCCGACGCGGCAATAGCACTGACGACGACGGGTCCGATTGTGAGGTTGGGGACAAAGTGTCCATCCATCACATCAACGTGTACCAAATCACACCCCGCGTCACAAATGGCACGGACATCACGCGCTAAATTACCGAAATCGGCAGAGAGGACACTGGGGGCTACGAGCATGGTGTACACCTTGAATAATATTTCTGTTATTTTAGCGAAAAAGGTTTGCAGCTAGCTTTGATAACACTATCGTGTCAAAAAGAATATAAAGTGACTTCCCTCAAAACTAAGATTCACTTGAACCCCTTTTTTATTTTGTGCCATCTCTAGGAGTGAATTGACATCCGCATAGGTACGCGGAAGGGTAATATCAACACGATTTTTTTTCTCACCCAAGAGAGCTTTTGCACGCCCGCCGATGATGTTGACAAACTCTGCTAGTGAGTCAAGTATCGCTTCTTCGTCTTCACTATCCTCTCCAATGAGAAGTGAGCAGGCTTTTTTGGCAATATCTTTAGGGAAGATAAGGATAATCATTCCGTCCAAATCGCCGTAAAATCCGATGGAACTGGCATATTGATTTGCGGCGTTTTTAATTTCCAACGTCTGGATATTCATCGACTCTTTAATCGCTTGTGCATTGGTCATCATGGCAATCGTTGAAACGGTAGCGTCAATAAAGCCGGGGAGTTCATTGATAAGCGCTTTGGTAAGAGTCCGAGTTTGTTTGGAGGTAGAAGCACTGCTCCCGCCGAGTTCTTGTAATAAATCTTTATTTTTGAGAATATCCTCCATTTGATCAAAAAACATGATTCCGGCATCTTCGAGATCATTTTTAAAACTTTGCGGAGTTTTTTCGAACGTCAATCCAACAAAACAGATGGAAGCATTGTATTCGGCGGCAGATGAGGCAAGTTTTGTGAAAAAATTCAGAGCGTGGACATTCATCGATACCACTTTATAGGCATCAAAAATAAAGAGACGAAATCCAACATTGAGGGAGTTGTTATGATAGGCAATATTAAACGTATCGGTGATTTCGGCATCTAAAAAATTGGCAATGGTATAAATGATCGCATTGCCGGTGACACGGGTTGCAATTTTTTGACCGAATAATCCTAAATAGGTCTCTTCAATAATAGCGTAATAGAGGTCTGGGTTCTGTTTTTTCTCATCGAACTCTTTTTTGCTCTGCGCAATAACAGGGTTGTGCCCGTAATCAAAAAGTTCAATCGCCATAGCGGAACGTTGCGAAGCGTCTTCATTGTACAAAAGAACGGTTTTAGAGTCATTTTTATTACTGGGTACAAAAAGCTCGGCAATTTTTTCGGTACGGAAAAGAGAAAAAGTGAGATTACTGCCGTAAAATTTATTGATCGTAATGAATTTAGCGGAGTCGTAGTCACATAAACCGACTGCTATATGCTTTTGAGACCGGATACTGTCCAAAAGACGAATAAAAACATCTAAGCCGTTTTTATTAAAAAAGATCACTTTTTTCAGTGACACCAAAAGCATATCGATGTTAAGTGATTCGGTCGCTTTAATATCATCAATGGTGAGAAAGGAGGGGGCATTATTTCCATCCAAAAATCCTTGCGGATGGAAAACGGCGATACGCCCTTTAACCGTTGGTCTCATCGTACTCCACCACCTGCATAAAAGATTCGTATATGTCCTGAACAAACTCTATTTGGAACTCAATAAACTCATTAAGTCCGGCACTCACATAAGTACTTTGGCTCAATTCATAAAAGAGGAGCAGGTGCATCCATTGCGCTAAGATCTTATCTTTAGGATCGATATTTTGATCCAAACCGGATGAGGCATGGACGATGTGGCTAATTGTTGGAGATATTTCCCATTTCTTGGCAATTTCGGTACAAATATCAAACAAACTCATTTTGGTGAGCCGATGAAGAATGGTATTGTAATCCAACGCTTTAACGCTTCTGAGCTGTTCCACTTCGCTTTTGAACTCACCGAAGAGGGCATCGCATACGATAATGCTGGCAGGCAAAAGGGTAATAGCACTTTCATTATCGTGATTGAGAAGATTGAGATGGGTAAGGATTTTTGCCCATTTGCGGCTGAGGGAAGCCTGCAAGTCATAAAACGCTTGGGAACTGAGGTTGAAAAGTCCCCACTCTTTCGGAGCCAAGAGGGTCATTAAATAATTATATAAAATTTGTTGCGCTGTAGAGATCCCGAGGATACTGAAGATTTGCGATAAATCACTTACTTCATTACGAAACCCGTAGATAGGACGGTTTACTAAGGTTCTGAGATACAGTTTAAGAGCCGGGTCCTCTTCGGCACATTTAGCTGCTTTGGTTAAATCACCGATTCGGACATAATCAAGTGTTTGCTTGACAACCGTGGGAGCAGGCGGTATATTTTGGATGTAAAGCAAAATTCGTTCTTGGGTAACCACGTGTCACAGCATCCAATCATAATTATTTTTAAAGTGTGCTAATTGTAATGGTCAATAGATTAAAGGAGCCTTTATATGCGTTAAACCATTACTTAAGGTAAACTTTGGGTTCATTGCGATAAAATTCGCAACTAAAATTTACGCAAGGAGCCTCAAAATGGCAAGAAAATGTGCTATTAGCGGTAAAGGCCCAATGAGCGGGAACAATGTTTCTCACGCGAAAAATAGAACTAAGCGTCGTTTTTTACCAAACCTTCGTACTGTTCGCGTAACGCTTGAAGACGGTACTACCAAAAAACTTAAAATCGCTGCTTCTGAACTTCGCACGTTGAAAAAAGATTCGTAAACGTCCCCTGAAGGGTTTACGTTGAATCTGATTCAAAAGTTACAGAAATTTCTCAATTGGGAGACTTCTCCCAAGCCTGATATCACTTTAGATGCTGAGTTATACGCTCAGTTTCTCCCCTTTAGAACCCCCCTTATCCTTATCCAGCTATGTATGATTTTTGGAACTCTCGGTTACATGTATATCGAAGGGCACACCCTTATTAATGCACTCTTCCAAACGGGATATACTTTTACAACGGTTGGATTCGGTTCACTAGGAGAGGGGGAATTTACCCCTCTTGGGAAACTGTTTACCATCACTCTGATTATTTTTGGATTTGCAGTATTTACTCTCTCTTTGGGGATTATCGTCGATGTAATCAATCGGGGAGAACTCAAACGAATATTGAAGGAACGAAAAATGTTGTATCGAATTGCCCGACTTAAAAAACATTTCGTCATTTGTTATCATAACGAATATGCGGTGCAGGTGACGAAACAGTTGCGTGCAAATCACATTCCGTTTGTCGTCATTGACCCCCGAGCAGATATGGAAGCATTGGCTAAGCAATACCAATATCCTTATTATATTCAAGCCGAGCCCCATACCGAAGAGGCGATGCTTAAAGCCCACCTAAGTTCTGCAAAGGGACTTATTACCTTGTCAAGTTCAATGGCGGATAATATTGCACTGATCGCCTCGGTACGGTTGTTTGAAAAAGAACATCGTATCCCTAACGCGTATTATGTTATCAGTGCGGCAGAGGATGTAAACGATATCGATAAACTCAAAAAATTGGGTGCCGATACCGTTGTGTCTCCGACAAAACTGACGGCACAGCGTATTACGGCGATGGCGGCGCGCCCCGATATGGAGAATTTGCTCGAGCAGTTTTTGTATAAAAGCGATACTCCGCTGGATATGGAAGAGATATTTGTCCCCAAAACGAGTTGGATGGTTCTTAAAAAGCTAAAAGAGACCCATTTACGTGATATCGCCAATGTATCGGTCATCGGGATTACTAAAAAAGACGGTAAATTGATGCCGATGCCCAAAGGGGATGTTTTGGTTATGAGCGAATGTAAACTGCTCGTTATCGGAACCCAAAAAGGGATTTTATTTACCAAAGCATTGGTTAAAAAACACGAAAAACCGGAGGAACTCAAATATGTATAAACTAAACGCTATTGAGGGTGGTGTGTGTGCGGCAAAGGGCTTCTTTGCTGATGGAATTCACATCGGATTAAAAAAAGAGGGGGCCAAAGACCTTGCTTTTATCTACTCTAACAAATTGTGTGCAATCGCTTCGGTATTTACCACCAATAAAATGACGGCGGCACCGATTCGTCATTTTCGTGCACAAGGAGAGTTTGAAGGAAATTTTGTCCTGATCAATGCCAAAAATGCGAATGCCATGACGGGCCGTGCAGGGATTGATGATATTGATGAAGTGCTGAGTGCGGTACAAAAACGATTTCCCCAAATTCAGAATCCGATTATGAGCTCTACGGGTGTTATCGGAGTACGTCTTCCGAAGGGGAAGATTATCGAAGGGGCTATGAATTTCGATCTTACACATCGGGAGGGGATTAACGCGTCTGAAGCGATTATGACAACCGATACTTTCTCTAAACGGATAGCGTATGAAGTGGTGCTTGAGGGGGGAAAATCGTTTCGTATCGGAGCAATGGCCAAAGGTGCGGGGATGATCAATCCGGCGATGGCAACCATGCTCTGTTTTATTACGACCGATGCGGCAGTAGATAAAAGCACGATGCAAAGTATCCTTGATGAGTGTGTTCATACGACGTTTAATGCGGCAAGTGTCGATGGAGACACTTCAACCAATGATACGGTTTTAGTGATGACAAACGGTGAGAGCGGCGTATTTCATCCGGAAGCGTTCAAAGAAGCACTCGAATCCATTATGCTCTTTTTAGCCAAAGAGATGGTACGTGATGGCGAGGGGGCGACAAAACTCGTTACCTATAAAGTGAGCGGTGCCATCAACCACAAAGAGGCGGAGATTGCGGCAAAAGCGCTCAGCAATTCACTCCTCGTTAAAACGGCACTTTTCGGTCAAGATCCTAACTGGGGGCGTATCGCTTCGACGGTAGGGGCGAGCGGTATTATGTGTGATGAAGCCTTTTTAAGTATCTGGTTTGATGAGGTATGCGTGTACAAAAAAGGGGAGTTGCTATTCGACGAAAAACTCGAACCGCTCGCCGCAAGTGTTATGCAAAAAAGCGCCTTTACAATCCATTGCGATATCGGGTTACAAGATGGTGAATTTACCGCCTATGGATGCGATTTGGGTCACGAATACGTTAAGATCAATGCGGATTATCGCACGTAGTTTTAACCGTTACTAAAGTGATAGGTTGCTATAATCGCGATAATTTAACGGCAACAGGATAACTTAATGCGCGGATATAAAATTTTCAGCGGTTCAGCGTGTACCGAGTTTGCGGCGGAAGTGTGCAGAACCCTCGATGTTCCCCTCTCCAAAGCTTCAGTAAAACGTTTTAGTGACGGAGAGATTAACGTTCAAATCTCGGAGAGTGTTCGCGGACGCGATGTTTTTATTATCCAATCTACCGGTGCCCCATCCAATGATAACTTGATGGAATTACTGATTATGACCGATGCGCTTCGTCGCTCATCTGCCAACTCGATTACGGCAGTTGTTCCCTATTTCGGATACGCACGACAAGATCGTAAAGCGGCTCCTCGTGTCCCTATTACCGCAAAACTTGTTGCCGATATGTTTGAAACAGCAGGGATTGACCGTGTCGTAACGATCGATTTGCATGCGGGTCAAATCCAAGGATTCTTTGATATTCCGGTTGATAACCTTTACGGTGCGATTATTTTTGAAGAGTATATTCGTTCTAAAAACCTTCCAAATCCTGTGATCGCCTCTCCGGATATCGGCGGTGTGGCACGTGCCCGCTATTTTGCTGAAAAACTGGGTCTTGATATGGTTATCGTCGATAAACGTCGTGAAAAAGCGAATGAAAGCGAAGTGATGAACATTATCGGTGACGTTGCCGGCAAAGATATCATCATGATCGATGATATGGTTGATACGGCAGGGACAATGGTAAAAGCGGCCGCCGCATTGAAAAAACGGGGTGCTACATCGGTTATGGCGTGTGACACACACGGAGTACTCAGCGGAAAAGCGTATGAAAACCTTAACAACGGCGAACTCGATGAGTTGGTGATCTCTAATACATTGGTCTTGAGCGGTCAAAGCGATAAAATCAAAGTATTGAGTGTTGCCCCTCTCTTCGCCGAAGTTATTCGCCGCGTTTATCATAATGAAAGTGTCAACAGTTTGTTCAGCTAATGGATAATATTCGCAACTTTTCAATCATCGCCCATATCGACCACGGCAAAAGTACGTTAGCCGACCGTATCATCCAAGAGTGCGGAGCGGTGAGTGATCGTGAACTCTCCAAGCAAATGATGGACACGATGGATATCGAACAAGAGCGCGGGATTACGATCAAAGCCCAAAGCGTCCGTTTGGACTATGTTAAAGATGGACAGCACTATATCCTCAACTTGATCGATACTCCGGGCCACGTTGACTTTAGCTATGAAGTTTCTAAATCCCTCGCATCGAGTGATGGTGCATTGCTTATTGTCGATGCGGCGCAGGGGGTAGAAGCGCAAACCATTGCGAATGTCTATATGGCGATGGAAAACAATCTCACCCTTATTCCCGTAATCAATAAAATCGATCTCCCTGCCGCAGAGCCTGAACGGGTCGCTGAAGAGATTGAAACGACGATCGGGATCGATGCTACCGATGCGATCATGATTTCGGCCAAAACGGGTGTAGGAATCCGAACCCTTATTGATGCTATCGTCGATCGTATCCCTGCACCTGCGGGTGATCCATCCGCTACGACCAAAGCGATCATTTACGATTCATGGTTTGATGCGTATCAGGGGGCTATGGCACTTGTGCGCGTATTTGACGGTGAGATCAAGATGGGGCAGATGATTAAACTGATGCACAATGATGAGAACCATCAAGTGTTGGAGTTAATGTATCCCCACCCGCTTCGTCGTCAAAAAACCCAAGCGATCAAAGCCGGAGAGATCGGGATTGTCATTTTGGGTGTTAAAGAGGTGGGATCAATCCGTGTCGGCGATACGATTACCGATGCACGAAATCCTACGAAAGAGCCGGTGGGCGAATATGCTCCGGCTAAACCGTTTGTATTTGCGGGACTCTATCCTATCGATACCGATGAGTTTGAAGCGGTGCGCGATGCCCTTGATAAACTCAAACTCAACGACAGTAGCCTCAGTTATGAGCCGGAAACATCGGTTGCCCTTGGTTTTGGCTTCCGCGTCGGCTTTTTGGGTATGCTTCACATGGAGGTGGTCAAAGAGCGGTTGGAGCGAGAATTTAATCTCGATCTCATTGCTACTGCCCCATCCGTTATCTATAAAGTCTACAAGACCGATGGAACGATGATTGAAGTTCAAAATCCGAGTGAACTTCCTGAGCCGCAAACGATCGAGAAAATCGAAGAGCCGTATGTTCGTGCAACGGTGATCGTCCCGACCGATTATTTGGGGAATGTGATTACCCTTTTGACCAATAAGCGGGGTATGCAAGAGAAGATGGAGTATCTCAATGAGACACGCGTCATGCTCATCTATGTCATGCCGATGAATGAAATCGTCGTCGATTTTTACGATAAACTCAAATCAACCTCCAAAGGGTATGCGAGTTTTGACTACGATCCCATCGAATTTCGCCAAGGTGATTTGGTTAAACTCGATGTCCGCGTTGCGGGGGATGTCGTCGATGCTCTCAGCGTTATCGTTCCGCGCACTTCTGCCGATATGCGTGGCCGAGCGTTGGTTACGAACATGAAAGAGATCGTTCCGCGTCAGCTTTTCGAAGTGGCGATTCAAGCCTCTATCGGTAACCGTGTAATTGCGCGTGAAACGGTTAAATCGATGGGTAAAAATGTTACCGCCAAATGTTACGGCGGGGATATCTCCCGTAAACGTAAACTCCTCGACAAACAAAAAGAGGGTAAAAAACGGATGAAAGCGATCGGGAAAGTTCAACTTCCCCAAGAGGCATTTATGTCCGTTCTCAAAATGGACTAGTCATGCGCTGTATGATGTGTGAGCGATTCAGTCTCTCGCATATCTGCTTCGCGTGTCAAGAATCGCTCCTCACCCCGAGTCTCCATAAACGCAAAATCATGGGTTCTATCCCTGTTTACTCCTTTTTCCCTTACAACGATATCGAACCGCTGTTACTGACCAAACACACCGATGTCGGATATTACATCTATACCATTTTAGCGAAGCGTGCATTCGGGGCATTTGCAAAAGAGTGGCAGTATGAAAACAGTGTGGCCTCACTTGGTATCGACGATTATACCGCCGAGGGTTACAGTCATACGGCAGTGCTGAATCGTGCATTGAAATCGATGAATATTACACCTCGCTACGGAAAAATCCGAGCGCGAAATCATTATAAATATGCCGGAAAAAGTGTAGAAGAGCGGCTTATGAATCCACGTCGGTTTCATTATCAGCCATTCGGGGAAAAAGAAGTGATTTTGGTTGATGATATCGTCACGACGGGGACGACACTGAGTGAAGCCGCTGAAACGCTTCATGCGCAAGGAAAAAAGGTTATTCTCTGCTTGACACTTACCGATGCGGAGAATAAATAGTCAATACGGCGGTAAGGTTGTAATACGTGTATCGACGATAGCCCGTCCGATCGTAAAATGGTAGAGGGATTGAAAGCGCCGGTCTCGTAACCCTAGAAGGGCGTGAAACTCATCATCTAAAAAACACCCGATTCCTGTTGCGCTAAGATTGAGTGAAGTGGCTTCAAGGTAGAGTATTTGTCCGATCATCCCGCATTGATGGTAGAGATTTTTATATCCGATAGCACCGTTACGTTCGAGAGACGATGAAAAATCACACAGCATGCTAAAACTAAATGCCCCCTCCTTGGCGATCTCTTGGTTACAAGAGATCATCTGTGCTGCGCCGCGATAATCCCCTTTTTGCAAACAATATAACCCATTTTTACAATCCTCCCAGAGAAAGGTTTGATCCATAGCAAGTTTGAGGCTTTCTAGATCATCTCTCTTTCGGACAAAGGCATAGAGACCTTTCTCAAGAGCCTCAACACGGTGGATGAAGAGTATAAAATGGACATCTGAGGCTTCAATACAAAAGAGTGAACTGTCCAGCAAAGTACGAAACTCCTCCAGTGTGATTCCGGTGCCATCCATCATTTGGGCACTGCGCCGTTTTAGGATAACCTCTCCGGCATTTTTAGAGGGTGAGGGAATGCTACGAGGGGTGCTTAGCGGTTCCGCTAAGGGATAAATCCCTTGGGTCGCTTCATCGATTACCGACAAGATAGGCCAATCATGATGGGATGGGCTGAGGAGATTGGCAGGGTATGGGAGTAGCGGAAGTGAGGGGAGGGAGGAAGCATTTCCGATACGAATGAGGAGATCGGGCGATTCTCTCTCTTCTGAATGAAATCGTTCATACTGATCGAGACCGAAAGCGTGTGCGATCTCTTTGGTATCGATACTTTGTATCTCACATTTCCACCCTAACATGGTGCACGCCATTTTGATCGCACCATACGCATGTCCCGCATCGAGTTGGCAGTATCGATAGCACCGCTCTCCGTATTTCCATGCTTCGCGCCATAAGATTGAGCTTAGAGCGATAGTGAATCCATCTTTTGGTATAGGTGTCTCATAGGTATGAAGCAACTCCAAAGCGTGTTCACGCGGTGCATAGTGCGACAGGGTAGGGTGTTCACTGATCCCTAGGGTAGCGGGGGAAATAATATAGCACTCTGTGGGTTGGAGATTACCGCTACTGGCATTACAGCGCAGTGCCCACTCTGATCCCCCGTGACTTTTGATAGCGGCAAGTCCGAGTGAATAGCGAAGGAGCTGTGAGAGGGATTCCAAACACAGCGGAGCAGAAGGTAAACTATCGTTTTGAAATAGGAGATGATATGGGGGTGTTATCTCCGTATGGGTTAGAGGAATCAGCGGAGCGCCTTCGTAACGGCGATAGGGGTTAGGCTGGGTAGCCCAATCCATATACCCTAGACTCTCTGCATAACGATGCGGGCGATGTTTGGTTCGATCATGATAGTCGAGAACGGCAGTAATAGTATTCATGAAGAGATTGTAATTAAAAGGGGTAAATTTCCCCTTTATAGTTCACTTAGCGGAGACTCTTTAAAAGTTCTCGAAGCATTTGATCATGAGTAGTCGTATTGTCGATTTCGAGACGATTCAAATCTGATTTAAAAGCGGCACGATAATGAACCCCTTTTGGATTTGCCGTAGCGGTAATATTCGCATTAAAATGGATAAGCGGCTGAGTGATTTGATACTCTTTGCGTAAGATGGTAGGGACGGTAACGGCTTGCATCAAGATCAGCTCAAGTTCTCCGTTAGTCGCATTGAATTCACCTGATCCGTCGACTTTCCCTTTTATGGGTGCCGGGAGAGAAAAAAGGGCGAAGGTTTGTTCTACATCGGCATGTCTCAAATCCAGGAGAAGACGAGAAGGTTCTAACTCCGAAATTTCGAGTGTCATGGAAGTATCACTTTTGGCTACGGATGTACGTGTTTTGAAACGGAGGAAGCTTTTATCCCCTTTGAGGGTAGCATTAAGCTCTAATGGGGTGCTGAGGGGGAGTCCGACAAACGGTTCTAAAATACCGGCATGTTCTAATGAAGCACTCAGGAGTACATTAACGTGAAACGCTTTAATTACCCCCTCGTTATCGGCTAAAAGAGATTTGAGATTAAATGATTCATTGTTCTCTTCATTGGTGGGTGTCGAGGTGAGACGGTGTGTTTGAGTCGTTAATGAAATATCCCCCTCAACATCACGGCGATCAAATCCGCGAAGCGAAACTTCACCGGTGAGTGTTGTATCGGTATCGGAAGGATATTCAAGAAAATGCATTAGAGCCTCATACTCAATGGCATCTATTTTAAGATCCACAGACGCAAGCTGAAAGTGATGAAGCTCCGTTTTGTACAACAACTCTCCTCCCCAAATAGTTGCGTTGCCTTGAATTAGTAAGGATGAAATCCCCCCATTAAGAGAACCTTCCATTTTCAGAGGAGTGGAGATCGGGTTGATTCCACCGCTTTGGAAACACTCCAATCGGTAGTAGGCATACATCCGCAGTGTTAGAAGTGAAAATCCCCCTTGGGTAGAGAAAGTATTTCCACGGTCATCTTGGAAAAGGAGACGAAAACGATTAGGGGTAAGGGTGAACTCTTGAACGGTGGTCGGGGTGGAGAGTACTGAGGTTAGGGATAAGTTGATCACAGGAGTCATCATGCGGTTCCCCACCGGAGTAAACAATATTAGCGCGATGACGAATAAAATACCGAGGAGCGAGAGGAGTAATCTACCCGGTAAGGTTCGATGAAAGTTACGGACCCGTTTCATAGGAGTGCCAATATCCACGGCGTGCCGATGATCATAAAGATGAGAAAGGTCAGCAGTGTCACCGCACCGCCGTAGATATAGATATCACGGGCAGTTATGTAGCCTGAGCTGAGATAGATCGCATTACACGAAGAACCTTGAGGTGTAATCGTAGCGTTGAAGTTAGTCGCAAATAACAGCATCATCGCCATCAACTCTCCCGGTACTCCCGCTTGAACCCCTATCGCGAGGAAGATACCGAACAAAGCTAAGAGATGGGCACTTTGTGAAACGAAAAGATAATGGATCAGGACATAGACTAAAATGAGCGAGAGATAGACCCACATCCATGAAAGCCCGATAAGGTATTGGGTAAAGTGCTCAGCAACGGCATTCATAAATCCTTGCTCGGCGAGCTGGGTAGAGAGACCGAAGAGGATGGCAAACCAGATAAGAGTGCTCAGCGCTTCACCTTGGGCACGAAAATCTTCAATCCCGAATACTCTTGTCGCCATGAGTATCCCTAACCCTCCGAAAGCAACGGCCGCTTTATCGATAGGAAATATCCCTGAGAGTGCCCAAAGGGTGAGCATGGAGAGAAAAACCCCCGCCGTGATCCATTCGTTACGGCTGATGTGCCCCATATGCTCCAATGCGATTGCAGCTTTTTGAGGGGCATCGGGCGTCTCTTTCATTTCTGGGGGATAGATGCGGTAGAGCATCCACGGAATGAGGGCAAACGCAATCAGTGTCGGAACAATCGCGTATAAAAGCCAGCTGCCAAACGTGATATGGATTCCCATCTTCGCTGCAATTCCCACCCCCACAGGGTTGACCGCCATCGCCGTGAGCCAAGGTCCCGAGGAGATGGTGAGCCCCGCCATCGAAGTCATCATCAGATAGCTTCCGGCCCTGCGGTGGGTATTGTCTCCTACTTTGGAACCGCAATCATGCGCAAGTCCGTAAACGATGGGGTAGAGGACACCGCTTCGGGCGGTGTTGCTCGGAAATGCAGGGGCGATGAGAATATCGGTCGCGATAACGCTGTACCCCAGCCCTAGAGTGGAATGGCCGAATTTACGGATGATATGAAGTGATAATCGTTTCCCCAGTCCCGATTTATGGACGGCGTGGGAGACCAAAAATGCGGCAACGATCAGGAGGATAAAACTCTCCGAAAATCCCGCATACGCTTTCGCAGGCTCTATAACTCCACTCAAAACACTGACGGCAAGGGCGATGATAGCAGCGGCAATGATAGGGAGAATATTAAAAAGAATTGCAACGATTGTTGTGATAAAAATGGTAAATAGATGCCATGTAGTAATATTAATAGAAAGAGGAGGGGGAGTAAACCACACGAGGGTAGCAAAAAGTACCAACGACCCTGCAGAAATATACCGTTTGATTTCCACAAATCCCCCTTTTATTAGATAGGGTTATTATAGCATTTTAGCCCGCCGTTTATAGTTGATATATATTGACTCAACTATTTTGCATAAAAATATTCATATACCACTTGACAACAGTTGACTCAATGCACTATAATAACATCGGATTTCAAAAAAGGAGTCGTATAAACTTATGTCAAACGAAGTAAATGAAGAAGTGATCAACGATGAACAACCAGCCCTCCAAGAGGGTGAGGAAGCAGTCGTTGAGAGTATGAGTGAATTAGAAACTATTACGGCTGAATTAGCGTCGTTCAAAGACAAGTACGCTCGCGTACATGCCGATTTCGACAATATCAAAAAACGTCTTGAGCGTGAGAAATATCAAGCGCTAGAGTACGCAAACGAAAAATTTGCAAAAGATTTGATCCCTGTGGTCGATTCCCTTTCTATGGCGATAGGGGCTACGGCTATCGAAGCAGATGCAAATGTTTTACTTGAAAAGCTCAAAGAGGGTGTTGAACTCACGATGAAACAGCTTTTAAGCGTTCTCGAAAAACACGGGGTAACTCCTGTTGATGAGACTGAACCGTTTAATCCAGATATTCATAACGCAGTACAGCGTGTGGATAGTGATGAGCATGAAAGCGGAGCCATCGTAAACACTTTTCAAAAAGGGTTTCGATATAAAGAGCGAACATTGCGCGATGCAATGGTCGTAATTGCAAACTAAAATATAAAAATAAAGGAATTAATATGTCTAAAGTAATTGGAATTGACCTTGGTACTACCAACTCATGTGTTGCAGTCTATGAAGGCGGCGAAGCAAAAATTATCCCGAATAAAGAGGGAAAAAACACGACTCCATCAGTAGTCGCATTTACCGACAAAGGTGAAATCCTCGTCGGTGATCCTGCAAAACGTCAAGCGATTACAAATCCGGATAAAACGATCTACTCGGTCAAACGTATCATGGGTCTTATGATGAACGAAGAGAAAGCAAAAGAGGCACACGACAAAGTTACCTATAAAATCGTTGATAAAAACGGTATGGCTGCGGTTGACGTAGCAGGTAAAATCTATACGCCACAAGAAATCTCGGCTAAAATCCTTTCAAAATTGAAAGCGGATGCAGAAAGCTACCTCGGACAAGCGGTAAGCGATGCGGTTATTACCGTTCCTGCGTACTTCAATGATGCACAGCGTAAAGCGACCAAAGAGGCGGGAACGATTGCAGGATTGAACGTTCTTCGTATCATCAACGAGCCTACTGCGTCTGCGCTTGCTTATGGTTTGGATTCAAAAGGGGATGAAAAAGTTCTTGTTTACGATTTAGGGGGCGGAACGTTCGACGTTACGGTTCTTGAAATCAGCGAGGGGACTTTCGAGGTTCTCTCAACCGACGGAAACGCATTCCTCGGTGGGGATGACTTCGATAATAAAATCGTTGACTTCCTCGCAAATGAGTTCAAATCCGATCACGGAATCGATTTGAAAGCGGATAAAATGGCGCTTCAACGTCTTAAAGACGCGGCTGAAAATGCGAAAAAAGAGCTCTCTTCAGCAGAAGAAACTGAGATCAACCTTCCATTTATCACCGCAGACGCATCAGGTCCTAAGCACTTAGTGGTTAAATTGACCCGTGCAAAATTCGAGGGGATGATCGATACTCTTGTTAAAGAGACGATCAGCCATATCAAAACTGCGATGAAAGATGCAGGCCTTAGCAACAAGGAAATCAACGAAGTTATCATGGTTGGGGGATCAACTCGTCTTCCAATCGCACAAAAAATGGTATCCGATGAATTCGGCGGAAAAACTCTTAACAAAGGGGTAAATCCGGATGAGGTCGTTGCAGCAGGTGCCGCTATCCAAGGTGGTGTTCTTCGCGGAGACGTTAAAGACGTACTTCTTCTCGATGTTACCCCATTGTCACTCGGTATCGAAACGCTCGGCGGCGTGATGACTAAAATCATCGAAAAAGGGACGACTATTCCGGTTAAAAAATCGCAAGTGTTCTCGACTGCGGAAGACAACCAACCAGCGGTTAGCATTTCTGTAGGTCAAGGTGAGCGTGAGTTTGCCCGCGATAACAAATCTCTCGGATTGTTCGAGCTTACCGGTATCCCTGCCGCGCCGCGCGGTGTACCTCAAATCGAGGTAACGTTTGATATCGATGCCAACGGTATCCTAACCGTTAGCTCGACGGATAAAGGGACAGGTAAATCTCAGTCAATCACGATTTCCGGAAGCTCTGGACTCAGTGAAGAAGAGATCAACAAAATGGTTCAAGACGCGGAAGCTCATAAAGCTGAAGATGCAGCACGTAAAGAGATCGTAGATCTTCGCAACCAAGCCGACGCACTTGCGAGCCAAACGGAAAAATCTCTCAAAGAGATGGAAGACAAAATCGATCCATCTGAGAAAGCGGCGATCGAATCGGCTCTTGAAGAGTTGAAAGCAGTGTTGAAAAACACCGATGCAACCAAAGAAGAGATCGAAGTAGCAACCAAAAAATTGGCAGACGCAAGCCATAAAATGGCAGAGCAAATGTACAAACAAAATGAAGGCGGTGAAGCCGCTTCATCAAACGCGAAAAAAGATGACGACGTCATCGACGCTGAAATCGAGTAATTTCATCTCTCCTCTTTTCCCCTACGGGGGAATTCTCCTTCTTAATCCTCATTTGTTATAATATCCCTAATTAAAAGGGAACTATCATGGAACATTTTTTAGAAAAAGCAAAATCAGCCAGCCGTATTTTGGCGACGATGAGCGGAAACGAGCGTAACCGAATCCTCCGCGAGATGGCCGAAGCCCTCCGTGCCAACACGATGAATATCATCGAAGCTAATGCCCTCGATATGCGCAGTGCGGATGAAAACGACATAGCTCCATCAATGAAAGAGCGATTATTACTCGATGAAAAACGGATTGAGTCGATGGCGGTCGCAATTCTTGAGATCGCCGCGCTCAAAGATCCGATCGGTAAAGTGATCGAGGGGTGGGTCACCGAAGCGGGGCTGAAAATCGAGAAAGTGAGTATCCCTATAGGGGTTATCGGGATCATATATGAATCCCGTCCGAATGTCACCTCCGATACGGCGGCACTCTGTTTTAAGAGTTCTAACGGCTGTGTCCTCAAAGGGGGAAAAGAGGCAGAACATTCCAATAAAATCATTGCCGATGTATTGCAGCAAGTACTACTGCGTAACAACCTTCCGAAAGAGTTGATTGCTCTTTTACCGGATGCGACGCGGGAGGGGGTAGCGAAACTCATTAAAATGGATCGTTACGTCGATTTGATCGTTCCGCGCGGTGGAGAAGCATTAATCCGATTTGTGAGTCAAAACTCGAGTGTCCCTGTCGTCAAACATGATAAAGGACTTTGTCATACGTACAT
>JAGXFM010000028.1 GCA_024637215.1 Sulfuricurvum sp. | reverse complement strand
GCGCTGAGGCTCACCGGAGGGAGTGAACAGGCACTGTCCCCTGAGTGAATCCCTGCCTCTTCGATGTGCTGCATAACCGAGCCGATATAGACGTCGGTACCATCACTGATCGCATCGACGTCCAGTTCAACCGCTTGGTCAAGGAATTTATCAACCAAAACGGGAGAATCGTTGCTCACCGATACGGCAACATCCATATAGGTACGGAGTTCATCTTCATTGTAGACGATACGCATAGCCCTACCACCCAAAACATACGAAGGGCGCACGAGTACAGGGTAGCCGAGCTCTTCAGCCACTTTAAATGCCTGCTCTTTCGTCATAGCGATACCGTTTTCAGGCTGTTTGAGACCTTGTTCTACGACAAACGCTGAGAATTTTTCACGGTTTTCCGCTAAATCGATTACTTCCGCAGAGGTTCCGGCGATTTTAGCACCGATAGAGTGAAGAGCATTCGCCAGTTTAAGAGGGGTTTGTCCTCCGAAGTGGACAATAATACCATCAGGCTGTTCTGCGTCTACAATAGAGCGAACGTGTTCGAAATCGATCGGTTCGAAATAGAGGACATCGGAGGTATCGTAGTCGGTTGAAACAGTTTCAGGATTACAGTTGACCATGATGGTCTCAATCCCCATCTCTTTGAGGGCGAATGAGGCGTGTACGCAGCAATAGTCAAACTCGATCCCCTGACCGATGCGGTTAGGCCCGCCGCCTAGAATCATCACTTTTTTCTTGTCGCTTTGACGCGGTGCTTGAAGTCCGAGACGGGTAATGTTGGTAGTTGAATAGAGATACGGAGTGAGTGAGCCGAATTCTGCCGCACAGGTATCGACTTCGTTATATTCAAACATGATGGCAAGCGCTTTGCGCGCTTCATAGACATCATTCTCTTTTGCACTTCCGCCGTTGAGGGTAATAAGGCGTGCAATGTTTTTATCGGAGAACCCTTCCGTTTTAAGACGGCGAAGTTGCGGCTCATCCGTGAGGGTTGCCGTTGTGATTACTTTTTCTTGGGCAATGATCTCTTCGATTTGGGTTAGGAACCACGGATCGATTTTAGAGAGTTCAAAAATTTCTTCTTTGGATAGTCCCATGCGGAACCCTTGGGCTACGTAGAGGATACGTTCTGCATTCGGGCGGCGGATTTCGTGCTTGACAAATTCGAGATCACCGTCGATCGGATCAAAACCGCTAAGACCTGTCTCAAGAGAGCAGAGGGCTTTTTGAACCGACTCTTTGAACGTTCGTCCGATTGCCATCGCTTCACCGACCGATTTCATACTGGTGGTGAGGGTCGATTCTGCTTCGGGGAATTTCTCGAACGTGAAACGCGGAACTTTGGTCACGATATAGTCGATAACCGGCTCAAACGCCGCAGGGGTTCCCGTGATGTCATTGGTAATCTCATCGAGAGTAAATCCGACTGCGAGGAGGGTCGCCACTTTGGCAATCGGATATCCGGTCGCTTTGGATGCGAGTGCGGATGAGCGCGATACACGAGGGTTCATTTCAATAACGATCATACGACCTGTTTCAGGATTGACCGAGAATTGTACGTTTGATCCCCCCGTATCGACACCGATTTCACGTAAAATAGCGAACGATGCATCACGCATACGTTGATACTCTTTGTCGGTCAAGGTTAGAGCAGGGGCTATCGTGATAGAGTCACCTGTATGAACCCCCATCGGATCGAAGTTTTCGATAGAACAGACGATAATACAGTTATCGTTACGATCACGGATAACCTCCATCTCGTACTCTTTCCATCCCAGAAGTGACTCTTCGATCAAGATTTCAGTAATAGGGGATTCATCAAGTCCGCGTTGAGCGAGCATTTTGAATTCATCGATGTTGTACGCAACACCGCTTCCGCCACCAGCAAGAGTGTACGAAGCACGGATGATGATCGGAAAACCGATTGCTTCAGCCGCCGCCAACGCTTCTTCCATGTTATAGGCGTAACGAGAAATCGGCAAGTCCATTCCGATTTTAACCATACACTCTTTAAATGCTTGGCGATCTTCCCCTTTTTTGATGGCGCTTGGGTTGGCACCGAGAAATTCAATCCCCTCTAACATTCCGAGTTCATGCATTTTCATCGCGGCGTTAAGAGCAGTTTGTCCTCCCATGGTAGGTAAGATAGCGTCAACTTTCTCTTTTTTAATGATTTCGGCAATGATTTCGGGTTTGATAGGTTCGATGTAGGTGCGATCGGCAAATTCAGGGTCGGTCATAATCGTTGCCGGATTCGAGTTAATCAAAACTACGCGGTAGCCAAGTTCTTTGAGCGTCTTGACCGCTTGTGTTCCTGAATAGTCAAATTCACAGGCTTGACCGATGACGATCGGGCCTGATCCGATGAGTAATATCGTTTTGATGTCGTCGCGTTTTGGCATTGAGACCCCTCGTCATAAAAATTTTATTATTATAGACGAGAAGCACTTAAAATCCGATTACAATCCCTATCTTACTTGTGTTATTACATGGAAATAGGCGGGATTTTTACCGTAAAAATAAGGTTCGATGACAGCACTTTGGTAGCCGCTGGCTCTTGTAATTGAGATCACTTTTCCCACTTTTAAACCTGCCATAAAGATTCGGTCAAGTCCTGAGGTAAGTACTTCATCTCCTACCGAAATCGGAATCCATGTCGGGATAAATTCAACGATCAAACGGCGCGCGTTATTTCCGCGAACAATTCCCGGTGCCAGTGAAGTCCCGACATTAACGGCATAAGAGCTTTTAACATCACCGTTTAGGAGGGCAAGAGGTCGTCCATTTTTAGAAACAACAATACCTGCCGCATAACCGCGATAGAGAAGTCCGTAGACACGTTTGGGATTAAATTTTTCCATTTCAATCCATATGCGGTGAGGATCTCCGAAACGGACATAAGAGAGGGCACGTACTAAACTGGTATCCGGTGTAGTTTTGAAGCTACTGTTATGCTCCTGAAGCAGTTTTTGATATTCATCGGCTACTTGATGGAGGTTTAACAGCTCTTGTTCATAGTAACGATTTTTTTTTCGTAATTCGAGAATAGTAGCTTGTTGGCTAAAATGTTCATCGATGGTGTGCTGAATGGTTTCGACTCCATCTAGATATGATGACTTTATAGTATGGGTGATACGAAGAATAGGGGATTGCAAAAAATTAGTAAAATAGAGTGCACTGCCTACCAAAATGGAAAGGAGTGCAGCGATAGTTAACGATTGTTTATTCATTATCGAAGAGTTCGTGGAGTTGATCGATCTCTTCTAATGCGCGACCGGTTCCGCGTGCGACACACAAAAGCGGTTCATCGGCAACATACACCGGAATTTTGATAATTTCAGAGAGATATTTATCAAGTTGACGGATAAGTGCACCGCCACCTGTGAGGATAACACCATTGTTAACGATATCACCCGCCAAATCCGGCGGCATGTTTTCAAGCACGTCGCGTAGCGCTTCAAGAATCTCTTTAAGCGGTTCACGCATCGCTTCACGTGCATCTTCACTGGTAAGCTCAATCGAAGTAAGAAGCCCTTCTACCTGATCACGACCGTTAATGATCATTTTAAGCTCTTGGGCTAACGGCATTGCCGTACCGATATTGATTTTTATATCTTCCGCGATACGCTCTCCGATTAAGAGGTTGTATTTGCGTTTGACGTAGTCCATGATGGCACGGTCGATCTTATCTCCTGCAACGCGGATAGAACGGCACAGAACGAGCCCTCCGAGTGAAATAACACCGATTTCAGTTGTACCTCCGCCGATATCGACGATGATGTTCCCTTTCGGCTCACGAATATCGATCCCTGCACCGATAGCGGCAGCCATAGGCTCGTCGATCAAATAAACTTCACGCGCCCCCGCACTCATCGCCGATTCACGAACCGCTTTACGCTCTACCTGCGTCAATCCGTAAGGGATACAGATGATAATACGTGGGCTGATAAGGGTAGTACGACCGTGCGCTTTTTCGATAAATTTTCGGATCATTTTTTCAGTCATATCAAAATCGGCGATAACGCCATCACGCATCGGGCGAATCGCTTTGATATTACCCGGAGTTTTACCGACCATCTCTTTGGCTTCACGACCAACTGCGAGAACGCGTTGTTGTCCGTATTTTTCAGTTTTTACCGCAACGACAGAAGGCTCATTGATAATGATCCCTCGCCCTTTGGAAATTACTAGGGTATTTGCTGTCCCTAAATCGATAGAGAGATCGTTTGAGAACATTCCGATAAGTTTATTAAATAGCATTGACTCTCCTATGCGCTTTTTTGAGTTGATTTTTTAATGTATACAGGTGGGGTTTTTTCTTCTACGACTTCTTTTGTGATGAGTACCTCATAGCCGCTGTACTCAGGAAGTTCATACATCGTATCTCCCATCGTCTCTTCCATAATGGCACGAAGTCCGCGGGCTCCTGTTTTCCGTGCCAAAGCTTTAGCCGCGATAGCGTTAAGCGCCTCTTTTTCAAAAGAGAGCTCCACGTCATCGATAGCAAAAAGTTTGGTGTATTGTTTAACCAGAGAGTTTTTCGGTTCCGTCAAGATACGAACCATCTCCTCTTCGGTTATTTTATTCAGGGATGCGATAATCGGTAAGCGTCCGATCAGTTCAGGAATGAGCCCGTAGCTTACCAAATCATCCGGCTCAACGTTTTCAAAACTGTCATCGATATCGGTAGTTGAACGTTTTTCATGGCCAAACCCCATTACATTGTTGCCGCGTTTGCGTTCTAAAATTTGACCCAGCCCGTCAAATGCTCCGCCGCAGATGAAGAGGATACCGGAAGTATCGATCTGAATAAAGTCTTGATTGGGATGCTTTCGTCCCCCCTTTGGAGGGATGTTGACTACGGCACCTTCGATAATTTTAAGCAGGGCTTGTTGTACCCCTTCACCCGATACGTCACGAGTGATCGAGCGGTTTTCGCTCATTCGGGAAATCTTATCGATCTCATCGATAAAGACGATACCCTGTTGCGCCCGTTCGACATCACCGTCTGCCGCTTGAAGAAGTTTAGTGAGGATATTTTCAACATCTTCACCGACGTATCCCGCTTCGGTGAGGCTAGTGGCATCGGCAATCGCAATAGGGACATTGAGAACACGGGCAATGGTTTGCGCCATGAGCGTTTTACCGCTTCCGGTCGGTCCGATGAGAAGGACATTGGATTTGGCGATTTCGGTTTCGTCTTCCACAAGGGTATGTTTAAAAATACGTTTGTAGTGATTATAAACGGCTACGGAGAGGAGTTTACGCGCTCGCTGTTGACCGATAATGTACTCTCCTAAAAAGGCATTAAGCTCTTTTGGTGTTAATAGCTCACTATTTTTATGCTCATGGGTAGAAGTGCTTTCTGCTTCTGAATCACCGAACATGATTTTATAGGCAGAGAAAACACAATTTTTACAAATGTAAACATTTGTTCCGGCAATGAGCGGATTGTGATCGCTCTCTGCCGCGTCACAGAAACTGCAATGGCGATGAATCATGATTGATTCCTTTCATACGGGATACCCCGTTTGGTATTGAGAACAAAAGTACAAAGGTTTTTAACAAAGTCGCTTGTTGCTTCCTGAAGTAAAACGCTCGCTTGTTCTTGGAGTGGTTTTCCTGATTCAAACAGCTCTTTGTAAGCACTGCGAAGCGCATCGATATCGGTACGTTCGAGATGACGACGTAAGCCGTTGAGATTCAGACCGCGCAATATTGCACGATTTCCCTCTGCCAAACAATACGGAGGTACGTCTTGCGAGAGAGCGGATGCCCCTGCGATCATGGCATAGTCACCGATTTTGACAAACTGGTGTACCGGAGTCATCCCGCCGATAACGGCATAATTTCCCATCTCGACGTGCCCTGCCAATGTGGCAGCATTGGCAAGGATACAATGATCCCCGATAATGACGTCATGTCCGAGGTGGACATATCCCATAAAGAGATTATGGTTTCCGACAACGGTTTTCCCGCCGCCTCCCGCAGTACCGGGGTTAAACAAAGTGAACTCTCGGATTTTATTGTAATCGCCGATGATAAGTTCAACCTCTTCACCTGCGTACTTTAAATCTTGGGGAACGGAACCGAGAACCGCATGGGAAAAAATTTCGTTGTATTCACCGATGGTGGTATTGCCGTAGATGCAAGTCCCCTGAGCAATCTTTGTCCCTTTACCGATTTTTGATTTGGCGGAAACGAAACAAAAAGCTCCGATTTCGACATCAGGCCCGATAACGGCTCCCTCTTCGATAATGGCGTGTGGAGAGATTAGACTCATGCGACCTACTTATCCACGATCATAGCTTTGAGTTCAGCTTCAGAGACAAGCGCGTCGTCAACATATGCTTTCCCCTCTAATACCCAAATTGATCCTTTGTGTTTCACCACATTCATACGATATTCAAGTCGATCTCCCGGACGTACCGGAGCGCGAAATTTCGCACCGTCGATACTCATAAAATAAACCACTTTATTTGCCGCTTCTTCTTCGGTCATATCCATGCTTTGAAATGCCAAAATACCGCCGGCTTGTGCCATCCCCTCAAGGATCATAACACCCGGATAGATCGGGTGACCCGGGAAATGTCCTTCGAAAATCTGTTCGCCGATCGTAACATTTTTGTAACCGATCAGGGACTCGTTTGGAGTGAGAGAAGTAACACGGTCGACGAGTAAAAAAGGGAATCTGTGGGGTAAAATTTTTTGAATTTGAACAACATCTATCATATTAAGGGACACCTTGGGTAAAAAAATCCCCCAATTTTACCGCAAAAATTGTTAATCAATGATAATAAGTTACTCTTTCGTTAGATACTAATTTTTTAGGGCGTGTTTTACTAATAAATCCGCCACTTCAAAACTGGCATCGACAAATTCTAACTCCGGTAAATCCCTCATACTTTTTCGCTCTTCGGCACTGTCTATTTTGACAATAATATTAGCCTCTTTATTGTAGTTTAAGATAGCTTCGCTGATGAGGCGTCGATTTTGTTCACTGCTCATTGTGATGACAATTACCTTAGCCTCTTTAACCCTCAAGGATTCTAAAACGGGGAGTTTGTTTAAGTGCCCGAAGTAGGCCATGTAGCCCAGTTTTCTAGCATGTAAAACGTGCTTGAGATTATCGGAGATGATAATAAAATTTGCCCCTTTGCTTTGGAGATTTGCGGCAACAATTTTCCCCAACATCGCAAAACCAGCGACGATAATATGATCTTGACGCTCGATGGGGGTGATGACGTCGGACTCGTAAAACTCTTTTTCAAAATAAGAGGAGAGTTTATAGATATTTCCGATGATAAAGGGGGTGAGGATCATCGAAATAACACTCACTAAAATCAAAAAACTTGCCGTCTCTTCGCTGATCAGTTTTTGGGACCCTGCTAAAGCAAAAACAGCAAAGGAGAATTCCCCGATCTGTGCCAGAGAAAGTGCTGTTTTTGCGGAAGTATTTTTATCCGAATTGCGCCTAATGATGGCATAAATAACGACCGCTTTTAAAAGCATCGCAAATATAAAAACAAACGTGATAATGTGGATATTTTCGGCAAAGTAGAGGATATCTATTTTGGTTCCGACACCGAAGAAAAAGGCACCCAACAGGAGGTCTTTATAGGTGGCGATATCGGATTCAACTTTGACGTTGTAACGGGTATCGGCGATAATCATCCCCGCGATAAATGCCCCCAAAGAGTAGGTAAAACCCATGCTATGTGCGAGAAGTGACGCACCGATGAGGATAGAGAAAACCGAGCCTAAAAAGAGCTCTTCGAGTTCGGTTTTGGCTGAAAATTGCAACAGGGCATTAACGATTTTTTCTCCGATAGTAAACATAAATACAACGACAAAGAGGGCAGAGAGGAGGGTCTTCCCTATGACTTCGCCGAGTGAGAGGGTATCGTTGGATAAAAAGGTAATAAGGAGCAAAATAGGGATGACGGCGAGATCTTGAAAGATTAAAATTCCCATCGATTTTTGCCCGTAGGGGGTATGGATGTCTTTCGATTCTTTGAGATAGGTGAGGACTATTGCGGTGGAGGAGAGGGAAAACGCCAATGAGACAATAAGGGATGTATTGAAATCGAGATGAAAAAGAGTGTAGGAGAGCAAAAAAATCACCACGACGCTGAATACGACTTGTAATAGACCGTTGGTAAGGAGAATATCCTTCATCTTTTTGATTTTTTCTAAACTCAGCTCTAATCCAATGGTAAACATCAAAAAGACGATTCCGAACTCTCCGATGAGATTTAGTGAATCGTTTGCAGAACCGTTGAAACCGAATAGGGTGCTAATGATCGTACCCGTCGCGATATAGCCGATGATATGCGATATCCCGAAACGTTTTAGGATGATGTTGAGAACGGTTGCAACGGCAACGGTCAAAAAGATTGAGAGTAATAGATTTTCCATATAAAATTATAGTAGATTATCTTTTCCATAAGGTGATTAAAAAGTAGACGATTTTGATTTTAATTGGATTTCTTATCTATTTAAGGTAGCAGAATTGTACAATATAGGAAACAATCTCTTTATAAAGAATTAGCAGATCCATGTCTCACATAACGAATACAAAATTTTACCATCAAGCCATAGCCAAACACGGGTACACTCCGCAGGGGCTTAGATGGCACTCGAAAACATCGCAAAAGGTGCGGTTTCTGCAAATCCTCTCTTTATTGCCCTCTAATACTGCTTCGATTGTTGATGCGGGATGCGGATTTGGTGATCTGTACCACTATCTCCAACAACACGGGCGTAGATCAATCCGCTATAGTGGGTTGGATGCTTTGGAACTGATGGTGACCGAGGCACGCAATAGAACCTCTCAGGGGATTCATCAATGTGATGTTCTAACCGATCCGTTACTAGAGGGGGAGTTTTATGTGTGTAGCGGGGCTTTAAATATTCTCGATAAAAAAGAATCATTTCGTTTTATTGAACGGTGTTTCCATACTTCATCACGAGGTTTTATTTTTAATTTTTTAGAAGGGGAAGAGTATTCTCGTATCTTTAATTATTTAAGCATTGCACAAATCGAGAAGCTAGGAAAAAAGCTCAATGCACGCCTTGTTTTTAAACGACACTATTATGAGAGAGACTGCACGGTAGCGTTTTACAAAAAAATCTAATTTTTTACGAAAGAGTGCTGTTTTATCCTGCTTTTACCTGATGATTGGTCGCATACACATCCAATAAATTTCGTATCATCTTTTGATATTGTGTATGGTGCTTTTCTGCCTCTTTTTTAAAGAATTCGACACTCTCTTTAGTCAATGAAATGGTGATTTTGACAGTGTCATCTTTGAAAATCAAATCTTTCGGTGAGGGTAAAAAATCGGCTATTATTTTTAAATCTCCGATGGGTTCGTCGGTGTATTTAACGGTTTTCTTCATAAGTTTTTTTTCCTTTTCTCCAATATCCTGCACCAAAAATCCGAATGACGTTATCTCTGTAAGTAAATCGTACGGTGAGTATCTCGCCGTCAACTTTGCCGATACAAAAATATCGTTTTTCGTCTTGACTATGATCCAAATCCTCTGCGATAATTCTTTTCTCATCCATAAAAGCATGTTGAGCATGTTCAAATGAGACATGATGCTTTTCTTGGTTTTGAGAATTTTTATTTTCGTCCCAATCGAATTTGGTCTTTTTCATAGAGTAAGTGTATCATCTATTTTGTAAATTAGCAATACTTTTATATGGGTAATATAATTGTGAAAGTGAAGATTGAAGATTGAACTTTATTTTTCTTTACCACAAATTTTTTAACCATTAAAATTTACTTACATGCTCTTCTGCCCATTGGAAAATATCATCTGGGTCAATACGTGGCTTCATCATTGGGTTTGCTGTTAAATACGCTACAAAATTACCATTTAAGTATACTTTTGGTGGTGTATTTGAAAATTTATTAAATGGACTTAATTGAGAAAACTGATTGCCATAATTAGAAAATTTATTAAATATTGAAATTGGAGAAAACTGATTACCGTATTGTCCAAATTTATTAAATATTGATTCACTATCGAATGAATTAGGTGTTAATTTACCAAGGAATACATTATCTTCCGCCTGTATAAAAGATTCTTTTTTTAGTTGCCTCACCTCTTCTTCAGAGTTAATAATTTGTCCAGACATTAATGAGTGTAAATCATTTTTTAGTGTATATAAGAAAGCTTCTGGTGAAATACTATTAGTAATAAGATGATTGGTCGTAACATAACCAATAAATTGACCATTAATAATTAGTTTAGGTGGCTTTGAACAATAAGGATTGTTAATACTATCTTGACCATATTCACTCCCATAATTTGAGTATTGATTAAAAATACTTGTTCCACTATAAGGACTGCCATATGGGCCGTATTCGTTCAAAATAGAATCAGTATCATATTTATTATCGGTGATTTTTCCTAATAATTGCCCATCTTGAGCGATTAAGTAAGATCCATTATCGATCTGAGATTCTCGTGCCTGATCAGAATATAACTCTGCCAGCATTTGTTCTAAAAGTTCTTTTGTTTTGTCACGAGAAAACATTATTTTTTTTCTCCATACATTGTTTGAAGAAGTTTCTGAATTTCCTCAGCAGCTTTTTGTTTTGGTAGCTGTGAAATCAACATTGGAGCTGTTGCTAATGCAATATTTTTTTGTCTAATATCTTTGATTTCTTTTAATGGAAAGTGTAATAAAGCTGTTGTTATAACAGAAGGAGTTGACCAAGCAAAATCACCTGAAACAAGAGCAACAATAAAACAAGCTATTCCAGTTCCAAATAATACTACTGTTAACACGATATATGTCCATTCAATTCGTTTATTTTGAAGTAGTACATCATCGATTCTTGCTAATATGTCATCGATTGTTGCCATTAATGCTCCAAAAACCTAGTATATTGATCATTTAACATAGTATAAGTTTTAGCCTAAAAAGTTCCCAACACCTAACATTCATATATCATTAGCCTATATGCTTGTATTATATTCATCATCTGTAATACATGCCGCTATAAATTGTTTTCCAAAATTTGTGAGTTCGGCACTATACTGTTTTATTTCTGCTCGTTGATTTGGTAGGTTATTTTGACTAATAAAGTTAAGAATCGTTATGTGATTTTCTAATTCAACATATTTTTTTGAATCAGTAAAACTAACTCCACGCTGTATTTCAATTATGCCGAGTCTTGCTAGGTTATCTAAATAAGTAGAGGAAAGATCAGGATACTTGCAACTTGCTAATTCTCCAATATTTGAAAAGCTACTAATCCCTGTATTATAGCTATATGCATCTTTACTAAGAAATTTTGTTATCTTACTAATACCTTTAAAATTTGTATATAGCTGTACTGAAATAAGGGGAATAGAAATATCTTGACTTAATAGTTGAAGTATTTTTGCTTCATCAGAAGTTAGTTGCTTAATGATTTCAACAAATGAGGGATGTGCTCGATATGCCGTTTCTAAATCCATTGCAGATGCAAGTAAATTAACATATAGCTTCCGAAGATTGTCGTCGTACCCCAAATATCGTAAAGATTCAACTATGGGAACAGCGATATTTGGACTTGGAGAGATGAGCCGTTCTTCTGGAATTTGCTGAATTTTTGGAGAGAGTTCCTCTGATAGTTTCTCTTTAATCCTTTCGTATCCCCAAACCACTATTTCAACTGGTGCTAATAATACGTGTATAGACTTTGTTACTGTTTGAAGTGCTTTTCCAATTTCCTTAGCGGCTGGTTGAATAGCATCTTGGTAGACAGGAATAGCAGTTACTATGCCTGTAACAGAATCTATAATCTCATTTGTTGTTGATTTTTCTTTTTCATCAGCCAAGTCAATATTTCCTTTTCTATATTCAATACATCAATGAGAAAAAATGGAATGAAAAGTATTAAAAAGAAGTATTTTTACGTCTTTCTATTTTGAAAGTTGCTATAAATCTTATTTTTTTTAAATATATGCTTTTTTATAATATTATTTTTCTGGGTCCATTAATCTATTTTCAACAGTTTTTCGTATTTGTTCGTCTTCTACAATTTTATTTGTTAAAGGTTCTACAATTGAAATTATTTGCAACTCATAGATTACTCTTTCAATATCTTGCCCAGCTTTATCTTTTTCAAGTATAATTTTTTTTCTATATTGATATAAAACTTTATATCCATAAACTAATTTCTCTTCTACTGCATATTTAGTATCTTCAAAAAGACTTGAATCAAATTCTTTTTTTTCCACACTATCAACATCAAAGGAAATACTTTTAAGCATTTCTAATGTCTGAGGATCTTTATTTTCTAAGTCTTCAAGTAATTTTTTAAAAATTCCCATTTTAATACCTCGTTACGGCTCTAATATATTCGAGATTTGAATATGTATTATCAAACATAAATACCAACCCATTATCCAAAGCTATTCCTTGAAAAAGGTCTAGTTTAATGCCTCTCATTTTTATTAATATACTTAATTTTATTAATAAATTCTCTTTTTCTTCACGCGGTAATAAACCATTTACCTCTTTAGCTATTTTTATAAAATCCATAAAATCAGAATGAGTAAGAATATTGTAATTTTTCTTTAGTTTTTCATAGATATCTGTTTTAACTTCCATTGATATCTGGCACGATTCACTTGCATTGTTACACAAATATGTATAAGATAAACAAACATAAATATTTGTCTGATTTTCTTCTATAATATTGTACTGAGTACAAGTTCTACTAGTATCGTCTTTTTTACAAAAAAAATGTGTGTAACTCATGTTTAAATCATATCATAATATAAATAAAATTATATCTTTTCAGATTCTCGATCAAGTTGGGAATGACGAAAAAACTTAACTAAAAATTACGAGTTTTTCCCTCGTATCCTCATATGTTTTTGTCTCTAAAAGGAGGGTGATTTTAGCCATCGGTATCTCATCCACGATAATGATCGCCGAAGTGTTGAAAGGGCTATTCGTAAGTTGTGTACGTAAAGCCATCTCGGTTTCAACAGACGATGCGTTAAACATCAACTCTTGAGTATTTTTATACGATGATGAGGTGAGGATATTAAACGTATCGAGGGTAATAAATCGTACCTCTTCGCGGTTGAGAAAAAACTGTCCGTTAATCTCAAAATCGATTTTCCCCTCAGTAGAGGTGCGGTTGATGGTGGAGTAGAAGAGGGGATAAGCAGGGATAAGCTCTGTACCGACTTTTACCGATGCGCGGAGGAGGCGGTAGTTTAAAAACCGTTCTTTGAGTATGCGGTACGGGGTCCCTGCATCTTCGAGTTCATTACGGCGGGTATAGAGTTCCAGCCTCTCTTCGATAGAGGCAGGGAGAATCTGTTTTGAAATAGGGGAGAACATTTCGTCCATCAATCTATGCTGTTGATCCCGTTGCATACTTAGACCATAGAGACAGCCGCAATAGTCCTGACGGTAAAGTTGTTGTTCACGGCTAACACGTCCCTGATCGGCGGTTCCGTTGTTTTTGCGGTAATCGAACGGGATGAATTTAACGCTGTGAGAAGCTTCGAACACTTCGCCGCTACGGATCAGTTGTTCTTGGGATTTTTTCGGACTGACGAGAAGGGTGGTGGTCATAGTGGATTCACCCAGTTCGAGTGCTTTGTGCGCGCTTACTTCGAAACGACGATCGAAGCACACTTCACAGCGTGATCCTTTTTCCGGCTCGCTCTCTAAACCTCGGACGGCGTCCATCCAGTTCTCAAAATCGTATGCGCCCTCTATCAGCTCAATACCCAGTTTTTGACAGCTTCGCTCAACATCGAGGAGACGGAGTCGGTATTCGCTGTAAGGGTGGATATTGGGATCATAAAAGAACCCGATTAGTTTTTCATCGGGGAATTCCTGCTGTAGTTTCTCGATAAAGAAGTGAGAATCGACGCTGCAGCAGATGTGGACGAGCACGGTTTAGTTTTTCTCTGCGAGAATTTCCACTTTCTCGATGGCGTCGCGCATAGCGATAGAATCAAGAACCGCCATTGATTCTTTATCATCCGCTTCGATACCGCCGAATACGGTGTGAACACCATCGAGGTGAGGGGTGCTGACGAAACAGATGAAGAATTGGCTTCCTCCTGTGTTCGGTCCAGCATGCGCCATAGAGAGAGAGCCTTTGACGTGCTTGTGTTTGTTAAGCGCCGTTTCACACGGAATCGCCCAACCCGGTCCGCCGGTACCTGTGCCGTGAGGACATCCGCCCTGAGCCATAAAGCCCGGGATTACGCGGTGGAAGTTAAGACCGTTGTAATAGCCGTCATTCACGAGTGCCGCGAAGTTAGCAACGGTGTTAGGAGTCTCGTCGTTATAGAGTTTGATCCACATAACCCCTTTAGCAGTGGTCATTTTAGCCCATTGATAGCTTGCCATCTCTTCGGGAGTAACGGTATACGTTTTGAGTTCTTTTCGTCCGAACATGTATTTGATCCTTGGAGGAATTTTTTGAAATTATAGTGGAACAATCTTAACTATCAAAAGGGAATCCGTTATAATGAACGAAATTAATTTGGGTGATGGTGAGCAGTGGAATCTTGGTTGCAGCGTCGGTTGAACAGTATATCCTTACGTGATCTTAACTTTTACACTATTGTATTTATCCTATTTTTCACCGTTATTTTTTCCTCTTTACTTATTTATGATGAATATCGTCAATTCGCAATGGCCGCAGGAGATACGCTGGTAGGTATCCGAGGTGATCCTCATGCGCTTAAAGGGCGGTTGATTAAAATCATTGTTGAAATTGCGACATTGGCACTGATTTTATTCGGGTTTATTATCGGTATCTCTAAAATACTCAACAGTATGATTGCTCGGGATATGGAGCGATTTATGACATTTTTTGAATCGGCTCATGAAAAAACGGAACTGATCCAGCCGGATGAACTTTATTTTACTGAGTTTAAACGAATGTCGGGATATGCCAATGAAATGGCGCAGACGATTCAAGAGCAAAAAGAGTCTTTGCAAACACTCAATGCCGGATTAGAAGAGCGGGTGCGATTTAAAACACAGGCCTTGCAAATCAAAAACGATGCCCTTGAAGAGGAGCAGAAATTTTCACAAGGATTGCTTGAATCACACAAACAGTTTATCCGCTATGCGATCCATGAAACCCATACGCCGTTGTCGGTGATTATGGCGAATATCGAGTTGTTCTCTATGAATGAGGGGCGTAATCGTTATTTGGCTAAGATCGAAGCAGCGGTCAAAAATATTTTTAGTATTTACGATGATTTGAGCTATTTGGTGAAAAAAGATCAGATTGAGTATCCAAAAAAAGCGATTGATTTGGATGAATATGTAGAAAAGCGGCTTGAATTTTTCGATGAGGTAGCCCATTTCTCGAATCTCTCTTTTAAGTATCTGCAGCCTGAATTTCCTTCATGGATACAGTTTAACGAAACCAAACTTCAGCGGGTCATCGATAATAATATCACCAATGCGATCAAATACACGAAAAACGGTGAAGAGATTCGCGTCGGTGTGGAGTGTGATACACAGGGGTGTAGGTTTTGGGTAGAGAGTCGCTCTCAAAAGATTCATGACCCGCAAAAGATTTTTGAAGCCTACTATAGAGAACGCAAAAAAACCGATGGATTTGGATTAGGGTTAAGTTTGGTAAAATCGATTTGCGATGAAGACGGTGTTGAGATTACGATTCGCTCAGACAGTGAATTGACCCGTTTTGAATATTATTTTAAAAAGGGCGGCGTTGAAAATATTTCTTCTTGAAGATGAACAGATGCTCAGTGAAGCCATTAATGAATATTTACTCTCATCGGGACATCGTGTTGTCTCCTGCTATGACGGTGCCGATGCCCTTGAAGCCCTTCAAAAAGAGACGTTTGATCTGCTGATACTCGATATAAATGTTCCCGGCATTGACGGACTTGAACTGCTTGAACAACTGCATGAACTCAAAATCCGTCCTCCTGCTATTTATATCAGTGCTCTGGTTGATATCGAAGGGATCTCTCGGGCATACGATTTGGGATGTTATGATTATCTGAAAAAGCCGTTTCATCTTAAAGAGTTATCGTTGCGGATCGATAAAGTGATGCAAAACTGTGCCACTCCGCAAAATCATTTGCGTCTTTCTAAGAGCTATGGATACGATGCTTCAACCTCGACGCTAATGTGTGATAACGTAACACAGCCACTTTCAAAACGTCAATTACAGATTATTGATCTTCTCGCACGTAATCGAGGGCGTGTGGTTGATTTTGACCAGTTTCGTAACTACGTTTGGGATGAAGAGTACGTGGATAACGCGACGATACGGGCTGAAGTAAGCCGTCTCAAAAAAACACTCAAAGAAGATTTCATCCAAAACATACGTGCATTAGGTTACATGATCGATATCCCCCGTTCTCACTAAAGTTACTTTTTTACACATTATTTCTTACCGTTACCTCTTTTTGACGATAAATTTTTCTAATTTAACGATTGCTACGTTCATGCTACGTTTCGTTTTCATAATAACACTGACGAAAAACTTCAAGGAGTGAGAATGAGACATACAGTACGTCTTTCGCTTTTGGCCTCAGCTATGGTTCTGAGTGCTTCGGCGGCCGATGATTTGGCCGGAATGTTTAAAGAGGGGAAAGCGAGCGGTCAAATCCGCGCTTTCTATATCGATCGTGATTATTCCGGATATTCGGATGCCACGTCAGTTCATCGTAACGCAACAGCTATCGGCGGGTATTTGAAATATGAAACAGGTGCATAGGACGGGTTGAATCTCGGTGCAGCTTTTTATACCTCAAACGGCTTATTCCTAAAAAGTAAAAAAGTAGGTACTGCTGATAATACGGAAGTGGATCCGACACTGTTGGGTAAAGACAATGAATCCCTCACGTATTTGGGTGAAGCGTATCTTCAATATAAAAACGGGAACACTACGTTTAAAGGGGGTCGTCAAAAACTTGATACTCCGATGGCGGGAAGTGATGATGCTCGTATGCTTCCGAACCTTTTCGAAGCGTATGTCCTCAGTAATACCGATGTGAAAGATACAACATTGATCGCAGCACATGTGACTAAGTTTGCTCAAGGGTCATTCGGACGAGTCTATAATGGTGGCGTATTAAGTGTAACATCAGGTTATTCTCTTGTGGATTCAAAAACTCATGTCGGTGAATTCGTCGATATGGGGACGTATGCAATCGGTGAAAACACCGGAGGCGTGAGTGTCGCGGCCGCTATCTATTCAGGGGTTCCGGGATTAAAATTACAGCTTTGGGATTATTATGCACAAGATATTCTTAATGCCGTCTATGCCGAGGCAAATTATGGTTGGTCGTATGCGAGCGGTGTAGCACCGTACGTTGGGGTACAATGGATTAATGAGCGGGATATCGGTTCTAACGGTGTTGCTAACTCAACGAATAAGCTGGCTAATATTGACAGTGATTTTATCGGTGCTAAAGTAGGGGTTAAAGTCGCGAACTTTGATCTTTCGGTTGCAGCTTCACACAATACTAAAAATTCAGATGCTGCCATCAACGGAGGGACGATTTCTCCTTGGGGCGGTATGCCGGCATATACGCAAGGGATGGTAACGCGTCATCAGTTTATGGCGGGAACCGATACATGGAAAGCTGCGGCTTCGTATGACTGGAAAGATTACGGCGTTAATCTCAATACCGGTGTATACTATGTTGAGTACGATATGGATCCATTGAATGGATATTCAAATGCTGCTGCATCGGATGAGTCAAGTGAATCCGGTTTTGACATTATTTACAACCCGCAAGCCGTTAAAAATCTACAGTTACGTCTTCGTGCAAACTACGCACGTGATTTTCAAGAGACAACTGCGGGTGATGTTAGCTGGGATGAATACCGCGTTATCGCAAACTATAACTTTTAAGGAGGTTTAACTATGAAACAAGAGATGGTTGATCGTATTAAAAACGATCCAGATTTTTTACAGCTCACTCGTGAACGTAGCAAGTTCGCATGGACATTGACGATCGTTATGTTGGTGATTTATTTCGGATTTGTATTGGTGATCGCATTCGATCCCTCTATTTTGGGAACTCCACTCTCTGCGGGCTCAGTAACTACAGTCGGGATTCCGGTCGGTGTCGGAGTTATTCTTAGTGCCTTTATCCTTACAGGGATTTATGTTCGTCGTGCAAATACTGAGTTCGATGAACTCACCGCTAAAATTAAAGCTAAAGCAAAGGGAGAGTGATGAAAACATTATTATTGGTACTTCTTACTAGCTTTGCGGCGTTCGCAGGCGAGGCGTTAACTGGAGAAGTTGAAAAACAAGCACTGAATATGTCAGCGATTATCATGTTCTTGATCTTCGTAGGGGCAACTCTCGGGATCACTTACTGGGCAGCGAAACGTACTAAAACGGCAAAAGATTTCTATACAGCCGGCGGAGGGATCACAGGGTTCCAAAACGGTATGGCGATTGCCGGTGACTACATGTCAGCTGCATCATTTTTGGGTATTTCTGCCCTCGTGTATGCGAAAGGGTATGATGGACTCATCTACTCCATCGGATTCTTGGTCGGTTGGCCGATCATCTTGTTTATGGTGGCAGAACAGCTCCGTAACCTCGGTAAATATACCTTTGCAGACGTTGCATCGTACCGTTTGCGTCAAACACCTATCCGTACATTGGCGGCGTTTGGTTCGATCTTGACGGTTGTATTGTATTTGATCGCTCAAATGGTAGGGGCGGGAAAATTGATCCAACTTCTTTTCGGTCTTGATTATGAGATCGCGGTTATTCTCGTCGGTGTACTCATGATTCTTTACGTAACATTCGGTGGAATGTTGGCGACGACGTGGGTTCAAATCATCAAAGCGTTCTTGCTCCTCTCAGGTGCGACGTTTATGGCGATTGCGGTTATGGCGCATTATGACTTTAACTTTGAAACTTTGTTTGCGACTGCGGTACAAATGAAAGAGACAACCTCAATCATGGCTCCGGGCGGTTTGGTATCGGATCCGGTTTCAGCGATTTCACTCGGTATTGCGTTGATGTTCGGTACGGCGGGTCTTCCGCATATCCTTATGCGCTTTTTCACCGTTAGCGATGCAAAAGAGGCACGTAAATCGGTTTTTTATGCGACAGGTTTTATCGGGTATTTCTATATCTTGACGTTTATCATCGGTTTCGGTGCGATCGTTATGGTTTTCCAAAACCCACAATACCTTGACCTTGCGAAACAAGCGGTTGATGGTGGTTCTCCAATCCTCGGCGGTGATAACATGGCGGCAATCCACTTGTCTCATGCAGTGGGTGGAGACTTCTTCCTCGGATTTATCTCAGCTGTTGCGTTTGCAACGATCCTTGCGGTTGTTTCGGGTCTTACGTTGGCCGGTGCATCTGCGATTTCACACGATTTGTACGCAAGTGTTATCCGTAAAGGGAAAGCGGATGGAATGATGGAGATGAAAGTTTCTAAAGTCTCAACCGTTATTTTGGGTATCGTAGCAATCTATCTCGGTATTGCATTTGAAGATCAAAATATTGCGTTCATGGTTGGTTTGGCGTTTGCTATTGCAGCATCTGCGAACTTCCCGATTTTGTTCCTCTCTATGTATTGGTCTAAACTCACCACTCGCGGTGCATTGCTCGGTGGATCACTGGGATTATTGACAGCGGCTGTTCTTGTGGTACTTGGGCCAACCGTTTGGGTGGATGTATTGAAAAATGCGGAAGCAATTTTCCCTTACAAATATCCGGCTCTTTTCTCTGTGAGTGCAGCGTTTATCGGAATCTGGTTCTTCTCGATTACCGACAAATCTGATAATGCGGCAAAAGAGAAAGAGGCATACGAAGCACAATTTATCCGAAGTCAAACGGGTATCGGCGCTGAGGGTGCGGTGGAGCATTAACCCATGAGTCTGTTTGACCAAAAAGCACTATTGATGTCAATTCATCCTTTCGACCTTTTGGGCGAGAGGATGATTGAAAAATTGATGACCCAGATGGACATCGCCTATTATCCCAAGGAGACGGTACTTATCGCTCCTCGGGTGAGGGCGGAATCACTCTACATCATTATCAAAGGCATTGTCAACGAAACCATCGAGGGTGAACTCCAAAATGTGTATGGGGAGCGCGACAGCTTTGACGCGAACTCCCTTATATACGGAAATACCCAAAGTACCTTTAGTGTTGCCGAAGATCTCATCTGCTATGAACTCCCCAAAGAATCTTTTCTTAACCTCCTCCAAGATGTCGAACCGTTTCAAAATTACTTTATGCAAGATTTCATCACCAAACACCAAAACCTAAAAGAGCGTCAGCACCAAAATGAGCTTACCCCGTTTATGGTCTCCCGTGTCGATGAAATCTATCTTCATACACCCTGTTTTGTTGAGGCGCATACCCCGATTCGTGAAGCTCTGCGACAAATGGCAGATCAAAATGCGAATGTTATATTGGTCAGGGAAGGCGGTTCCGTCGGTATCGTAACCGATACGAATCTTCGTGAGAAAGTTTTGTTAGCGGACAAAAGCAGCAGTGACCCTATCGGAGATATCGCAACGTACGGTTTGATTAGTATCGAGCGAAGCGATTTTCTTTTTAATGCATTGCTGCTCTTTACAAAGTATGGAGTGAAACGGTTGGTAGTAAACGACGGCGAAAAAATCGTCGGGATATTAGAACAGCTCGATCTCCTCAGCCATTTTGCCAATCATACCCATCTTATTGCCGCATCGATCGATCGTGCGGTGAGTATTGACGAGCTTCAAAATGCACAGCGTTCTCTCACCCATTTGGTCCGTTCACTGACCTCCAAAGGGGTTCGGGTTCGCTACGTTTCCAAACTCGTCAGCGAGCTTAACGCAAAAGTGTATCGAAAAGTATTCGAGATGGTCGTACCAGCGTCGCTTCAAGAGAAATGCGCCC
The DNA here is from genome assembly GCA_024637215.1 of Sulfuricurvum sp. Lineage (GTDB taxonomy): Bacteria > Campylobacterota > Campylobacteria > Campylobacterales > Sulfurimonadaceae > Sulfuricurvum. The sequence continues at coordinate 2,546 of JAGXFM010000028.1, read as the reverse complement.
TGATCATCATGGGAAGCGAAGGGCGCGGAGAGCAGATTCTCCGTACCGATCAGGATAATGCTCTCATTATTCGAGATGGCGAAGATGAGGCCTCTTTTGAGCCGTATATGATGCAGCTCAATGAACATCTGCTTCAGTTAGGATTCCCAAAATGCAACGGCAATGTGATGGTTTCAAACCCTTACTGGCGCAGAAGCGTATCGGGTTATCAAAAGCTGATAGAGGAGTGGATCGATACCCTTAACGAAGAGTCGTTGATGGGATTATCGATTTTTCTGGACGCTCAGTGTGTTGCGGGGGATGAGAAACTTTTAAACGTGTGTCGTGATTCGCTCTTTGGACAGTTTGAAGGGCGAAGCGATATGCTGGCTCATTTGGCGAAAGCCGCTTTGGCTTTTGAAACTCCTTTGAGTCTATTTTCGGGATTTGTTTTGGGCCGTGCCGAACATGGAAGCGAATTTGATATTAAAAAGGGGGGGATATTCGCGATGGTTCACGGCATTCGGATCCTCTCTTTGGAACATAAAATTACCCATACCAATACGACGGAGCGGATCAAGGAGCTCAATAATATCGGATTATTCGACAAACGATTTGCGAGCGAACTGATTGAAGCGTATGATACGTTGCTGAGTATTCGGCTCCGTTTTATCCTCGCACAGAAGCAGGGAAATGATGAGCAAAATTATGTGAATCCGAAACTGCTCTCCAAGGCCGAACGGGATCTCCTAAAAGATGCGTTTAAAATCGTCAACACCTTTAAAAAATTTCTCACCTATCATTTTCATTTGGGAATGGTGGTGTAATGTTCGCTTCACTTCAACGTTCATGGAACAGAAGAGGATTAAACGACGAAAATTACGCGTGGATGTTTGACCCTTACGTCGGAGATGAAGTGGTTGTATTTGACACGGAAACAACGGGGCTGAATACTAAAAAAGATGCGGTACTCAGTATCGGTGCGGTGAAGGTCAAAGGGGATCGTATATTGACGTCGGAAAGCTTTGAAGTTTTTTTAAAGCCTTCTAACGAAATCAGTGTTGAAAGCATTAAAATTCACCATATTCGGCCGTGTGATTTGGAAAATGGACTCGAACCGCTAGAAGGGGCGAAAAAGTTTCTTGATTTTATAGGAAACCGCCCCTTGGTTGGGTATTATTTGGAGTTTGATATGGCAATGATGAATCGTCTCATCAAGCCATGGTTAGGGATAACTCTTCCCAATAAACAGATTGAAGTTTCAGGACTCTATTTTGATAAAAAAATAGAGCTGATTCCTCAAGGAAACATTGATTTACGCTTTGATACAATCCTCCGAGATTTAAACATCCCGAGGATGGGACAGCACAATGCGTTGAATGACGCAATCATGACCGCTATGGTCTACATTAAATTAAAAAATACACTTAAACTACACTAAGGAGCCTTTACAATGAGTGATATCGTAAAACCAACTTTTCAGCCGAACCGCGAGTTTGCTAAAAATGCCCGAATTAAAAATATGTGTGAATACCATGATCTACAAACATGGGCAACTGAAGATTATGAAGGATTCTGGGGACATTTCGCAGATGAAAAAATTGACTGGTTTTCTCCTTACACTAAAGTTTTGGATGAGAGCAATGCACCGTTTTACAAATGGTTCGTGAACGGGAAACTCAACGTTGCTCACCAATGTATCGATCGTCATCTCAGCTCACGCAAAAACAAAGCGGCGATCATCTTCGAAGGGGATCGCGGTGATAAACAAATCATTACCTATCTTGAGTTGTATTACAACGTCAATAAATTCGCAAACTTGCTTAAAAATGAATTTCATGTCAAAAAAGGGGATCGTGTCGTCATCTATATGCCGATGATCCCTGAAGCGGCGTACGCGATGCTCGCATGTGCCCGTATCGGTGCGATCCACTCGATCGTTTTCGGCGGATTCTCGTCTGAAGCGTTGAAAGACCGTATCGAAGATGCCGAGGCAAAAGTGGTTATTACTGCTGATGGAGCATTTCGTAAAGATAAACCGTACATGCTCAAACCGGTCGTTGACCAAGCCATTGATGAAAAATCTCCGGTACAAAAAGTTCTCGTGGTTGAGCGCAACAACGAAGATATCACATGGGTAGCGGGACGTGACTATTCGTATAATGAACTCATCAAAAGCCAATCAAGTATTTGTGAAGCGGAAGAGATGGATGCGGAAGATCCGTTATTCCTCCTCTATACCTCAGGCTCTACCGGAAAACCAAAAGGGGTTCAACACAACTCTGCGGGATATATCCTTTGGGCGCAAATGACAATGGAATGGGTATTTGATGTCAAAGAGAATGACACCTACTGGTGTACGGCTGACGTCGGCTGGATTACCGGACATACTTATATCGTCTATGGCCCACTGGCGATGGGTGCGACGACGGTAATGTTTGAGGGTGTACCGACCTATCCAGATGCCGGACGTCCGTGGAAAATGGTGGAAGAGTACAAAATCAACCAATTCTACACCGCTCCGACTGCGATTCGTGTATTGCATAAAATGGGTGAAGATGAGCCGG
>JAGXFM010000027.1 GCA_024637215.1 Sulfuricurvum sp. | reverse complement strand
TCGTGGGCTCGGAGATGTGTATAAGAGACAGGTCCGAGATACCCTATCAACATCTCCGCTATCATTACCGAAAATCCGACCAATGCCACCGTCAACAAATAGACTAAGACAAACGCACCCCCACCGTATTCACCCGTAATATAAGGAAATTTCCAAATATTGCCAAGTCCTACAGCTGATCCGGCGGCGGCCATCAAAAACCCCCACCGGCTAAAATGTGCTATTTTCATGCTATCCCTTATATCCTGCTTCTGATTGAATCATTAGCAAAATTGATTCCTTGTTCTGTGAATTATAGCAAAATCGAAGAAAGTATTGACATTCAAGTGATTTTCGACTATAATTTCGCCTCACTAATTAGCTCACTTGGGTAAGTTAGATGAAGATCGGGGCGTAGCTCAGTCTGGTTAGAGTACTTGGTTTGGGACCAAGGGGCCGGAGGTTCGAGTCCTCTCGCCCCGACCATGTTTTTTCTTTTTTCGTATTTTTTCAAACAGATTCTTTATATATAGATGGTGGGTGTAGCTCAGTCGGTTAGAGCATCAGGTTGTGGTTCTGAGGGTCGTGGGTTCGATCCCCATCACCCACCCCATTTGTTTCTGGTTTGAAACACCTTTGATACACGATGTTTTAGAAGGCGATTGTGCGTTCGTAGCTCAACTGGATAGAGTAACGGACTTCGGATCCGTAGGTTATAGGTTCGAACCCTATCGGGCGCACCATATATACTCATGCGTCCTTAGCTCAGCTGGATAGAGCAATGCCCTTCTAAGGCATCGGTCAGAGGTTCGAATCCTCTAGGGCGTACCACCTTAGATTTTTTTATACGTGCGCGGATGTGGTGAAATTGGTAGACACGCCAGACTTAGGATCTGGTGCCGCAAGGTGTGAAGGTTCAAGTCCTTTCATCCGCACCATCAATCGATAAACCCCTATTTATATGGGCATCGGTAGACTTCTTCAAAAATAAATCTCCCTTTTAAAATACAATTTATCTGACAATTTATTTTCAGTAATCTGATTTCAAAGCCCTTAATGTTAAAATTATACCTATCGTTAAAAAAAGAGGGAGTCTTATGCGCCATCTGTTCGCTTTATGGATTGGGTTTCTATCACTGTGGGGAGGTGAGGGATACAATGGCAAAAGTCTGATCATTACCCTTCCCTCACCATCAGGTATGGTTATTACCCAAGATCGTAACATCAGTGTTCTCTCTCATCCCTCAATTCCTCAACAAGGGATCGTTATTCTTCCTATCGACTATTATTCCCCTTTAGGTGATATGAATCTTACATGGAGCGCACCGGGCAAAACACTCTCTATTCCGATTACCATCCAAAGCGTAACCTATCCCACAGAAATCCTTAGCGTCGATCCCTCGAAAGTAACCCCACCACCCGAAGCACTGGAGAGAATAGAACGTGAAAGTACACGGGCAAAAGAGATATATGCACATTTTACCCCTATCCGGTATTGGAATAAACCTTTCATCCAACCGCTTGATTCCTATATTACGAGTGAATACGGTTCAGCCCGTACTTACAACGGGACACTCAAAAGCTATCACGGAGGAGTCGATTTCAGAGCCCGCACACCAATTCCTATTATCGCGACCAATAACGGTATAGTGGTATTGGCCGAGGATCGCTATTATGCGGGAGGAACCATTATTATCGATCACGGTGAGGGGATTTACAGTTGTTATTTTCATCTCAGCCGATGCGACGTTCAAGTGGGTGATTATGTGATACAAGGACAAAATATTGCCCTTAGCGGTGCAACAGGGCGTATTACCGGTCCCCATTTGCATTTTGGAATGATGGTGCATGGAACACAGAGTGATCCTCTTGATCTTATTTCAAAACTTAATGCTTTATTTGAAACTCCAAAGGAAAATTATGCGTCGATTAGTGTTCATTAGTACCCTTTTAGCCACCAGTTTAAATGCTTTTTCAACCACCAATATTCAATACCTCTACGGAGATTTTGAAGGGGAAACATTTATGGATACACAAAATGATGCCAAACATACCGTAACGGCAGAACATTATCGTACCTTTGCCTATGGTGACGTGTTTATGTTTGCCGACTATGCTTACACTCATGAGGGACTCCAGTTCACCAACAAAAAAAATGACCTTTACGGCGAAATTTCTCCCCGTCTTAGCTTAGATAAAATAAGCGGTTTTTCCACGTCAAATGGAATTATTCGTGAAACCTACGCCGCGTTTCAGTACAACCGTTCGGATACCTACCATGCATGGCTTTACGGAGCAGGCGTTGATCTAAATATTCCTGGATTCACTGTTTTTGGAGTCAATCTCTACCGAAAGCATCAAAACCTCGGCGATCATACCTATCAGCTTTCACTGAACTATTATGTACCGATTGGGAAATGGCATTTTGAAGGGTTCACCGACTGGAGTGGACGTGATATTTTGAGTCAAAATCAACTGCTCTTTGATCTCTCGCAAATGATAGGAATTAAAGAGGGGAAGCTCGAAGTGGGAACCGAATGGCATTATTACCATGAAAACAGCTACCACAGCGATAACGATGTTTTTCAGACAATGCTAAAATATACATTTTAATCTGAACGAGGCAGGAGCAAAGCTCCTCCCTCTACGCTGGCCGCTATGGCACTAAAGCTTCGCCTGTCGGCGAGAATAGATATGTTAATCTTTTTTTAGGGCGGCCCAAACAAAGCCGCCGAGACCGACACCGACTACGATCACTAAAAACCCGACTTGAATCCAATCCATCCCCGACATTACACAACCTCGCTTAATTCTTTTTCTTTTAATTGACCGCACGCCGCACTGATATCAAGTCCTTTTGAATCACGAATCGTACACAATACTCCGTGTTTAATCAGATACTCCTGAAATGCCACCATATCAGAGCGGGTCGGACGCTGATAATCAGACCCCTCATAGGGGTTAAAAAAGATCAAATTGACTTTTGCCTTGATCCCATGGAGAAGTTTGACCAATTTTTTCGCCGAAATCAGATCATCATTTTTATTTTTAATGACGAGATATTCAAACATCACCCGTTTGCGGGTATCAATAGGGAACCGCTTCACCGCCTCGATGATCGAAGCAATATTATACGCTTTGTTCATCGGGATCAATTCACTACGAAGCTCATCATCGACAGCATGAAGCGAGATCGCAATATGAACACCCAAATCCATCTGCCCCAGCTTATCAATCTTGCTACTGAGTCCACTCGTCGAAACCGTTTGCCGTTTCCCTGAAATCGATAACCCCTCTTCATCTTTAAGGATCGTGATCGCTTTCGCAAGATTCTCAAGATTATCAAGCGGTTCCCCCATCCCCATATAGACGATATTGAGACGGCGGTGAGCGGCGAGGCCGTTATCCATTTTGACCGCTAGCACCTGTGCCACAATCTCCCCCGCGCTCAAATCACGGGTAAATCCCCCTTTGGCGGTGAGACAAAACGAACACCCTACCTTGCACCCTACCTGCGTTGAAACACACACGGTAAAGCGTGCTTCGTGCTCGATATTCCCCTCATCATCAATGCTTTCATCTTTCATCTTAAGCCACACGGTTTCAACCGTTTTGCCATCACTTAATTCGAAGAGGTATTTGATTGTCCCATCGGTTGAGCACTCTTTGCGGGCGATTTTGAGGGGCATAATTTCATAGGTCTGTGCTAGCTCTTCGCGCATTGCTTTAGGAAGATTCGCCATCATCTCAAAACTCGTCGCATACTGATGATACATCCATCCCCATATCTGTTTCGCGCGAAATGAGGGTTTCACCATTGAAGCGAGTTCCGTTTTGGTATAGTCAAGAATGGATAATTTAGCCATGAATCAGCCCTTTATTCACAAGGTATTCACGAAGTAACACCTTAGCGAATCCGTGATTGGCGATAAAGTCGCGGTGGGCATTCATATCGCAGTAATTGGTGATACAAAAAACTCCCCCCGCAGGAATACCGAAAACCTGAGCCACGCGCATAATACTAAAAAACTCCATATTTTCAATCCCCATCCCCAAAACTCTCATTTGCTCCATCGCCCGCTCACTTGTTGTGATATAGTTGGAACAGTTGACAATAACATCTTTGATATTTTCCGTTTGCGTTGATACGACATTATCAATCGGTGTATAGGCACTTTTATCTAAGAACCCTAACTCAATGTTAGCCGCCGTTTTAGACTCGATAATTTCATGAATTTTGTGCTCGCCATAACTTCCCGCACTCCCGATGAAGAGGAGAAATTCGGGTTTATGAACCAAACAATGCCGCGTCAAATTAATGGCGCTATCCACTAACCCGACCCCTATCGGTATGGCAAAATCAAACGTTTCGTTATTACCCGCACAAAGAATCATAACCGTACCGGAATCCCATTAGATGATAGATAGCGTTTAAGATCCATAATATCGATCTCTTTGTAGTGGAAAATACTTGCTGCCAATGCCGCATCGGCACCGTGCTCAAACGCTTCACGGATATGTTCCATCGTCCCCGCACCGCCGCTGGCGATCACGGGAACATTCACGGCACGACTGATCTGCTCCGTGATAGAGAGATCAAATCCCGCCTTAGTACCGTCGGCATCCATAGAGGTGAGGAGAATTTCCCCCGCTCCGCGGTCAACAACCTCTTTTGCCCATTCTAATGCGTTAATCCCCGTATCGACGCGGCCGCCGTTGAGATAAACATTGTACTGATCGCCCGTACGCTTCACATCGATTGCCACAACGATACACTGAGAGCCAAAACGCTTAGCCCCCTCATTAATAAACTCAGGTCGCTTGATTGCCGCAGAGTTAATACTTACTTTGTCACACCCGACGGCAAGAAGTTTGTAAATATCATCGAGCACCCGTATACCACCGCCGACCGTTAGAGGGATAAAAACCTCTTTCGCCACCTGCTCGACAATATGAACAATCGTATCACGCTCTTCATGGGATGCAGTGATATCGAGGAACGTCAGTTCATCCGCCCCCTCTTCGTTGTACCGTTTTGCCACTTCGACAGGATCTCCTGCATCTTTAAGGCCGACGAAATTAACACCCTTTACGACACGTCCGTCTTTCACATCCAAACAAGGAATGATCCGTTTTGCAAAAAAATTATCCATTATTTACCTTGAATACTATCATTATGTAAGTATAACTTCGATTACCAAAAGTAACGATAAAGGGGGGCAATTTATTTTTTAATAGGTGATTTACTCTTTATTGGGTACAATAGTTGTAATGCAACAAGATCGTGCCAAAATTGCCAAAAAGAAATTTGGCCAAAACTTTCTAAAAGATGAAGCTATTTTAGCTCAAATCATCCAATCGATGCCCGTTACGCCTCATCGTATCGCTGAAATCGGGCCTGGATTAGGTGATTTAACTAAGTATTTAGTTGATGTCAAAAGTGTTACTGCTTTTGAGGTCGATACCGACTTGTGCAAGCATTTGAAGCACCAATTTGCCGATGCTATCAGTACCAATACTCTAGAACTCCGTTGCGGAGATGTCTTAGAGAATTGGAAGAGTGAGCTTTTGGATGAACCGTACGATTTAGTGGCAAATTTGCCCTATTATATTGCTACGAATATCATCCTAAAAGCCCTCGCCGATCCGGCGTGCCGAAACTTGCTTGTCATGATACAGCGTGAAGTGGCGGAGAAATTCTCTGCCGCACCCGGAGAGAGAGCTTTTGGAGCACTCAGCGTAATTACGCAAAGTGTGGCTGAGGCGGAGATTGTAATACACGTTCCCCCTACCGCATTTGAGCCAGCTCCCAAAGTCGATTCGTGCGTACTGCTCATTTCTAAACGCATGAATCGTAATGATGAAGGGTTTGAAGACTTTTTACGAACGGCTTTTACACAGCCTCGTAAAACCCTTCACAAAAATCTCTCCTCGCGCTATGATGGGACACTTCTCATTCAAGCCTTTGAAACGCTTGATTTAGAACGCTCCATCCGACCTCATCAGCTTAATACCTCTGACTTTCACCGGCTCTACGCCCTTATAAAATAACTTTTTCAGGGTATTTTAGAGCATCCAAAATATACCAATATATTACGCTTATATAGCGTCCAGAAGGAAAATTTATGTCTGATGAACACACTGAACCGCAAACACAGCCGCAAGGTGAAAATCGACCACCGCGCCGAAACAATCGAAGACCGTTTCGAAGCCGAAATCCTCGCCCGGAAGGGGCTGAGGGGACTGTAATGGAACGTCCAAATGCAGAAGCTGGTGAAGAGAATCGCCCTCCGCGTCAAGACAACCGTCCGCCACGCACCGATAACAGACCTCCGCGTCAAGACAATCGCCCACCGCGTACCGATCGTCCTGAGGGGGCAGAAAATACTGCAACGGATGCTGAACCGAATCGCGGCGGTCGTGATCG
>JAGXFM010000026.1 GCA_024637215.1 Sulfuricurvum sp. | reverse complement strand
CGGCAGCGTCAGATGTGTATAAGAGACAGCCCTGTCATACCGATAAAATAGACGGCAAACCACGGGATAACCAATTTCACCCCCCCTCCGGCAGTCCCATGCTTATTTGCCAAATAAGATAAATAGATCCCTAAAACGATCAACATCGGTGCGATCATAATAACGCGGGTCATTTTGACGATCACCGCAGCATCCGCCGCCTCTTTACCGTAGGCTCCACCGACAGCAACCACTTGGGCTACTTCGTGAATCGTTCCACCGACAAAAATACCGAAAGTTTTATCATCCATTCCGACGAATACTCCCGCACTGTAAAGAGCAGGGTATAAAAACATAGCGATCGTTCCAAATAAAACTACCATGGATACGGCGATTGCCGCTTTATGCTCTTCGGATTTAAGCACCGGTTCGGTTGCCAAAACCGCTGCCGCACCGCATACCGCTGCACCGGAGGCGGTAAGCATTGAGGTGTCGCGGTCCATTTTAAATATTTTTTGCCCCAAATAAGTACCAAGAATAAACGTCGTAGAGAGCATGATCAAAGAGACCATAAATCCCTCCATTCCCACTTCGGCAATCTGTTGGAAAGTAATACGGAAACCGTAAAAGACGATGGCGAAGCGGAGAATTTTCTTACCCGAGAAAGTAATCCCGCTCTCCCATGCCGAAGGAAATTTGTTATGAAGCGTATTGGCATAAAAAATCCCCAGAACAATCCCCACGACAAGCGGTGAAATGCCTAGATTTTTAATAAATGATAGATCGGCGATCATGGTTGCGGCTGCGGCGAATATAGCAACAAAAAGGATGCCGTTTAAAGTTCCCGCGCGCTTTTGAGGTGAAAATGGCATATAAACGCCCCCTATATTTTGAAAAATAAAAGTGTAATTATAGGCTGTTTTAATCAATAGCGTTCTTGCTAGAGTGAATTAATAGTAAATTACTAAGGAAGTAGCATCCCTATACCCCATCAAATTTACCCCTTGTACTATAAAAAGATACTAATTTTACAAATATATACCGCGTCACAACACATTTTGTACTATTTTAGAACAATAATTATGTAAATTAATAGACAATATTCTGTATTAATTTTAAACAAATCGATACAATATAAATAATTTATCCATTCTCATTTGAACCCATCTATGCAGGAGAGTATACATGTTAAACACGATATCCATTAAGAGCAAATTACTCTATAGCTCCTTGTTTGTTGCCGCTATTATGTCCGCTATATTAGCAACCTCCTATTTTGTCACAAACAGCATCAAAATAAAAGGGGAAAAATACGACGCAATCATTCTTTCCAAAGATTTAATAGCCGATATATTACCTCCTCCCGAATATATTATTGAAGCAAAGCTTGTAACGCACTTGATGATAGAGGCCACTCCTGCTGAGCTTCCTGCACTCAAAGAGAAATTAAAATTATTGCAAAAAGATTATGATGCCAGACAAGATTACTGGCAAAAAAGTCCTTTAGAGAAAAAGGCAAAAGAACTGTTACTTCGAAGTTCCAAAGAGCCTGCAGAACACTTCTTTAGTGTAACCAACGGTGAGTTTTTAGCAGCGATTGATGCGGGTGACAAGGAAAAAGCAACCGAAATATCGATACAAAAATTAAAGCCGCTGTATGAGGCGCATAGAAAAGCTATTGATGATCTTGTTGTTCTCGCCAATGATTATGTTGTCGTAGATGAGAAAGAGGCCAATACGATGTTGCAAAACGGTACGGTTACCATGACGCTCGTCGGAGTAGGTGGCTTGTCCATTACCATCATTCTTTTGCTTTTAGTATCAAAAGGGATCGTAGGAAAACTAAAGCGCATTGAAAACTCCGTAAAAGATCTCGAAAGCGGTGACGGTGACCTTACAAAACGCCTCAATATTGACGGGCAAGACGAAATTAAAAGTGTAGGGGATTTGATTGATAAATTTACGGACAAAACAAGAGAAATAATTTCTAAAGTGCAATCTCTAGCCATAGATGGCGCATCCACCTCTGAAAAACTCCTCACGACAAGCCATGCGATAGGAGTTAGGGTTGAAGAAACCTCTCAAGCCGTCATTCAAACTTCGAATGATATCACTCCCATAAAACAAACGGCGCAAGAGAGTGCAAATGAGCTTGAACAGGCTAACATCGAAATTCAACAAGCGGCAGACACCCTAAATTCAGCACAAATATCCATTACAAAAACACTGGGAAAAGTCCAACAAAACTCTCAAGCAGAATTAGAATTTACGTCCAAGCTCCTAAGACTTAATGAGGAAGCATCCCAAGTTCAAAATATTTTAGGCACGATCAACGATATTGCCAATCAAACCAATCTTCTTGCTCTAAATGCTGCGATTGAAGCGGCACGGGCGGGTGAACACGGCAGAGGCTTCGCGGTTGTTGCCGATGAGGTGAGAAAACTTGCGGAAAGAACGCAAACAAGTCTTACCGAGACCAATGCCACTATCAATATCATTACCCAATCGATCAATGAGCTGTGTGATGAAATGCAAAAAAATACCGAATCGGAACAAGAGGTACTTAACGAAGCCCCCATTACCGAAAAAGCTATTAAAGAGGTTAGTTTGGCTATTTCCCGCAGTGTAAATACTTCTAAAATTGCCGCAGAAAAGGCTCTCTTTATCTCGTCTCAAATTGGCGAAGTAGTACACAAAATACAGCGGGTTGAAGAGGTCTCCCTCTTAAATTCTAAAAGTGTAGAGGAAATTGTGGAGGCAATCATCCATTTAAACAGTATCAATGCAAATATTTTAGGTGAAATGAGAACCTTTAAAGTGTAGTCCGCTAAGGGACTACAATCTCCAGCCGTGTTGAAATCGCTTCACTTTTTACCTCTTTATCCGCTTCGACGCCTTTAATCATCACCCGCTTATCGTATCCCGGGGTTTTAAGCAGATAATTTTGCACCATCTCCGCACGCTGCTGTGCCAATGTTTGTAACTCTTGCGGCTCAAGCGGCTGAAGGGGGATCAGTTTATCGATCAGGGCAGTAGAATAATGGCGGACGAATGCCGCTTCTTCCAAATATTTCTCCTCAAGCGATGCTTTAATTGTTTTAAGTTCTTTTCGCGCCAAAGATTCCTCCGCCATCTCTTCCAAAAGCTCTACACTCATAGCCTGCGGCGAATCGATTTTTAAATTTTTATTCCGTTTTAGTGCAGATTGAACGAGCTTAGCCCCTTTGAGCGCATAGGTATCTCTCCCTTCATCCCATCCGCCGTAGATATTCAATGCAAGCTTCGGACGCTTTATTAACATTTTCGTTATCAAATCTAACTTTTCAATCTGAGGAGGTAAAAGGGTTGAAGAACCTCCCTCAAAATCGACGGATGAAAGCTCATCACTTTCAACCCCCATCATTGAACCAAGGAGACGAAACGGGGAGGTAACCGCTTTAGTAAAGAGGTTTCCGATCACCTGCCACACCACTTTTCCATATTTGAAATCCGGTTTATTCACATCACCCACTATGGGTAGATCGATATCGATCACCCCATCACTGTCTTCGAGCAGTGCCACGACAAACCTCATCGGCCACGGCGATCCCCCCTCTTTTTCCTCTCCCAGTTCGATTTGTTTAATCACCACTTGATTCGCTCCGTTGAGCTGCCCTTGATCGATCTTATACCCCAGATTCAAAAAGAGTTTCCCTTTCTCAATCTTGTATCCCAAGAATTGGAGAGAATAAGGGGTATAGTGTTTTAGCTCAAGATTCTCAAATGCCACCTTCATATCGGTGAATTTTTTAGGGTCTTTCGTATTGAGTGATCCGTCAATCTTCGCCAATCCGTACTGATCAACACCTCCGCGCAACTTCACGAATGTTTTCACATCTTTTGTCGTTGAAATACCTAATACCGAACCTTCCAAATCATGAATGTAGGTCTTAAACGGTAACGGAAGGGATAAATCGCTAAAGGTGGCACTGCTACCGCGCAAGAGGAGTTTAACAATCTCCAATCCAAAAGGGTTGCTGGTTGATTTTGTCGTATTGGACTCACCTTTTTGGCTTTTGCTTAACGTCGAATAATTCAAAACTTTTTTGGCATCAATAAGGGCATTGGTGTACAGCCCATCAATCGCCAATTGGTTAATTTTGAGCCGATTATCAGGATAGGCATACACAAAAGGGGTCACCCCGATCTTATCCCATCCAAGCAATACGGAATTGTCTCGCGTATCGTTGACAACCCAATCGCTAAGAGCCACTCTCCCTTTTAATGCCGTTCTTGAGGGTTTATAATCATATTCGGCCGACAACGAGAGATTACCGCGACGCAATGATGCATACGTACTCGGTTCGATGTACGGATCGACAAGCGAAACATCCAATCCTTGGATCGTTAACATCCCCTTGCTGCTCAGCGGAGAGCGAACAATATCGCTCATAAGCTCGATACGGCTTCCGGTGTTGAGTCGTGAAGAGAGAATGAGATAATTTTTAACCGACGGATTGCTCTCTAAACCTTTGAGATTAAGATTTAACTGATCGAGATTGATGGCCACCTTTCGTTTGGGAACCTCATCGCGAAAGGCTACGGCACCGTTACTCACATCAAGTTCTTTAAGTGAGTATCCCCACGGTGCTTCAGAAGTGTCCTCCGCTTTTTTCGCAGAAGCATACGCATATCGAGAGAGATCGATCGAACCGTCACTTAACCGCTTGAACTCTATCCTCGGTTGAAAGAATGAAAGTTTTTGTAGTTGTGCAGATTTTTCTGCGCGGTCAATCTCAACTCCCTCAACTCGAAGCTCTTCCCATCCCATAATTGCACCGTTATCACGTTGACGCGTCACATGAAGCGTATCCGCTGCCATGGAAAGAGTTAGGTGAGACTTTTCATCACTCGCAACACTCCCCGTATGAAGACGGAGATTACTGAGACTCGCCCGATACGGCTCACGAGGGGCATTATCACTCCATTCAATATCAACATTCTCCACCCCTACACTTCCAAGCGTAAAAGTCCAAGGCTCTTTCGTCTCATTATCATCTTCCGGAAATGCTTTTTGGATCTCTTCGATATAGGTGATCCAATCGATTTTCCCCTCTTTAGAGCGCTCTGCCGCAAGGGTAATTCCATTTACACTCAGCGATTTTGCATCAAATACTTTTCGCATAGGCTGAACGTTGCCCTCTTTAAGACGAAGCGTATTTAACGTCAACAAATTACGCTCTTCCCCTTTGGGGATAATTCGTAATCTATCCATCTCAAAATGGAGATTCGAAAGTTCCGTCGCATTCACGTCATTGCTGTTAAAACGGTAATTAAACCCGAACGCCGCGGAACCGTCCGCCACTTCAATCGGAAACTTATCTTTGAAATAACGCCACGGAGTGTACAGTTTGCCTGAATCAAATGCGATGCCACCCTCCATAATGAGGGGAGAAAGAGCCCCTATCTTTGCGTTAAGATCGATAAAGCCTCCCTCATTGATCGTTGCGTAAAGACGCATTTTCCCCTTGGACGTAGAGAGGTCTCGCAAATCGATGTTGTCAAAATTAAATCCGACGGGACCTAAGTTCAACGTATATATTTTCCCCTCGGAATAATCGCTGTACCCCATTTTCCCGTTTTTAAGGGCGAAACGATTAATGATGAGATTGAGCGGTTCGGAAGATGTCTCATCGGGTGTATCGCTTCCGAGTTCAGTGAGCCATTTAAAGTTAAAATTTCCCTCGGTATCCCGTTTTATCGTAATATTCGGCTCACTCAACGTTATCTCTGTGATAACCAATCCACCCCGCCACATATACGCAAGAGGATCGATATTGATTGAAAAGCGGTGCAATGCAATAAAATCGGCGTTTTGCGGTGTTTTAAAAGATACTTTTTTGAGGGTAAGGTGAAAAGTAAACGGGTTGAATGAAGCTTTTTCTACTAAAAACTGCCCCCCCTTTGTAACTTCGAAAACCTTTCCGGGGAGAATATTTTTAATGAGATACGGGACGCCGAAAAACCCTGCTATAGCGTATAAGACGACAGCCGCCGTCAATGATTTGAGGATTATACTTCTCTTCATGTTATTCCCCTGTCAAAAACTCTTTTCATTTTATCATAGTTAAATCTATATTTCGACATAATCATCTACTTTATCTGCACACTAGGGATAGCCGAAATGAAGCGTAAACAAATTTACAATCCAACCTCCACTGAACATGTAAACGACCGTCAGATTTTCGGCGGTAATCCTACCGGTATTTTTGAACTCAATAACATCAAATACCAATGGGCCTATAACCTCTGGGAGATGATGCTCAACAACACATGGTTTCCCAAAGAGGTCGATATGACCCGCGATGCGGTCGACTATAAATACCTCACTGAGATGGAAAAAACAGCCTACGACAAAGCCCTCTCCCAGCTTATTTTTATGGACTCCCTCCAAACCAATAACCTGATGGACAACGTCAATCCCTACGTTACTGCTCCCGAGGTAAACCTCATTTTGGTACGTCAAAGTTTTGAAGAAGCACTCCACTCCCAAAGTTATGCCGTTATGGTTGACTCGATCAGTCAAAACTCTGAAGAGATTTACGATCTGTGGCGTCGCGACATGATGCTCAAAACTAAAAATGACTCGATTGCCGCGCGCTATAACGATCTCGCTAACGATCCGAGCGAGAGCGCGTTTGTCAAAGCGTGTTTTGCCAACCAAATTTTGGAGGGAATCTACTTCTACAGTGGATTTACCTATATCTACACCCTTGCCCGCTCAGGTAAAATGCTAGGGAGCGCTCAGATGATCCGTTTCATTCAGCGTGATGAAGTGACACACCTCGTGTTGTTCCAAAACATCATCAACACCCTCCGACGCGAAAGAGCGGACCTCTTTACCGAAGAGTTACTGGAAGAGGTTTACGATATGTTCCGTAAAGCGGTAGAACTCGAAGTGGCATGGGGTCAGTACATCACCCAAGGGCAGATTTTGGGACTCACCAACGAAATCGTGGAACAATACATCCAACATCTTGCCGACAACCGTCTCACTGCCGTCGGGATGAAACCGCTTTATAATGTCTCTAACCCGATCAAGTGGGTCGATGATTTCTCTAAATTCAACGACCAGAAAACCAACTTCTTTGAGGGTACCGTCACCAACTATTCCAAAGGAAGCCTCAGCTTTGACGACTTCTAAAACCCGCCCTCTTGTCTCCTTGTGCTTTGAGACCGATCCGGATTTCAATCACAATCTTGACCGACTTCTCACCCTCATCGCTCAAGCACCCGAGGATGCCATCATTGTCTCGCCTGAAGTCGTTTTGAGCGGCTTTGCCTATGATCGATTTGTAGCGGCGGCGGCATTTACCCCTATCGCCCTTGAAAAACTCCTTGAATCTGTTAAAAATCGCCTCTTGATCTTCACCGCGATTACGGAAAAAAACGGACATATCTATAACATCGCGTATGCGCTTCATAAGGGTTCCATTCTCCACACCCAAGCCAAAACAAAACTCTTTACCCTCGGGGCGGAACATGAGTATTTCAGTGCGGGAGAAGAGGGAGAGATCAAATCTTTTAACTTCGAGGGGATTAAAATCGGCATTTTAATCTGTTTTGAACTTCGTTTTAAACAACTCTGGCAGCGACTTGAGGGGTGTGATGTCATCGCTGTTCCCGCACAATGGGGAAAACTTCGTGCCGATCATTTCCAAACTCTAACGTCCGCATTAGCAATTATGAATCAGTGCTACGTTATCGCCTCTGATGCCGCCAATGCCGATACTACAGCTCTAAGCGGTATTATTACCCCTTTCGGCGGAGAAATACGCAACAGTGGAATCGATACCTTAACCTCCCACTATGAAAAGCGCACGGTAGAGTCTATGCGCCGATACCTCAACGTAGGAATAGAATGAACATCGATAAAATCACCATTATAAAAACCACTCGGATGGCGGATGAAATTGCCAAGAAATTTCCCCTTCGCCCACTCGTTAAAAGTGCAATCATCCATACCAATCGCGAGGCATTCGTCCCTCTTGCGATGCGCCATAACGCCTATCGGCTCGATGCTCTCCCTATCGGCGCACAGCAGTACATCTCCTCACCGCTAACGGTTGCGAAAATGACACAATATTTAAGTCCGGAGGGGTGCGACAGCGTATTGGAGGTAGGTTGCGGAAGCGGTTATCAGGCGGCCGTCCTCTCAAAAATCTTCCGTCGTGTCTTTACAATTGAGAGGATCGAATCGTTGCTCTTAGAAGCAAAAGAGCGCTTTCGCCACCTCCATCTGGGCAATATCCTTACCCGCACCGATGATGGACAAAACGGCTGGGAGCAATACGCCCCGTTTGACCGTATTTTGTTCTCCGCTTCAGCACGCGCTGTCCCCCAAAAACTGTTCGATCAACTCCGAGAAGGGGGAATATTGCTAGCTCCCGTCGAAAAAGGGCGAGAACAGATCATTACCCGCTACACAAAACAGGGGGGGAAAATTCATGAGGATGCTCTTGAAGTATGCGATTTTGTCCCGGTACTTGATGGTGTCGTGCGATGAGCCTCCCCGAAGCGTTTGTTGCGCGCTTAGAGAAAATTGTTCCGCGGGAACAGCTCGAATCGATCCTCAAAACCTTTGATGCCCCGAAACAAGTAACGTTTCGTGTCAATACCCTCAAATCTACCCCTCAAGCACTTGAAGCGGAACTGACATCTGCCGACATTGCCTTTGAGAAAGTAGAGTGGATGGAGGGGGTCTATCGTATTGCCCCCGAAGCGAAACTTCACCTCACCCAGAGCGACCCGTTCTACGGTGGACGTCTCTACATCCAAAATCTCGCATCTATGGTCGCGCCGATGCTCCTTGCACCACAGCCGGAGGAGACGGTACTTGATCTCGCCGCCGCACCAGGTGGGAAGACACTGATGCTGGCGGGGATGATGAAAAACAGCGGATGGCTCTCTGCCGTGGAACCTTCACGAGAGCGTTTCTTCCGCCTCAAAGCCAATCTCGATGCCCAAGGGGTGACCAACGCTCATACCTACATGGCGGACGGTCGAAGTATCGGTAAAAAGTGTCCTGAGATGTTTGATCGTATCTTACTCGATGCACCCTGTTCCTCTGAGGCGCGGTTTAAAACACATGAACCCAAATCAATGTCATTTTGGTCGATTCACAAAGTCAAAGAGACCTCCCGCCTTCAGCGCCGTTTGCTCCTCTCCGCATTCGATGCCCTCAAACCGGGAGGTAAACTCCTCTATTGTACCTGTTCTTTTTCTCCTGAGGAGAATGAAATACCCCTTCAGCATCTTTTAGAGCGGCATGGAGAGCATTTAAATACCTTGCCCCTGACTTTGCCCTTCGACAACCTTCAAAAGCCTCTGAAGCAGTGGGGAAAAGAGATATTTGACCCGCGTATCCAAAACGGTGTACGCATTTTGCCGACCGATACGATCGATGGGTTCTTTTTATGTTTGCTGGAGAAAAAATAGCTATTATTTAAAATTATCTATTATTACTCAACCTATTTATGCTAAAATAATATATCCACTAAAAATGAGTGTAAATTATGTTAAATCGAAAGATGGTTCTAGCATTTTTGTCAATCCTCATTACCCTCTCACCCCTTTACGCCTTATCTGTCGAACAGTTGGCCAAAGAGGGGGAAATCGCTTTTTATCACGAAAATTATATTGAAGCGAGAAAATACCTTATCCCCGCATCCGAGCAGGGGAACCTCCAATCTCTCTATTATCTCGGCGTAATGAGTCTTCACGGATTCGGAACCCCCGCAAACTACAAAGAGGCTATCCGTATTTTTAAAAGCGGTGCACAAAAAAACCATTCCGATTCACAGGTTGCCTTAGGGGTCTTGATGATTGACGGGATCGGCATTCCGCAAAATCACAAAGAGGCCTCCCGTATATTTAAAAAAGCGGCAAAAAACGGAAACCATGATGCCCAGCTTATCCTCGGTTGGCTCTACAAAAACGGAGTAGGGGTGAAATCGAACAATACCCTCGCGTATGCCCTCTGGAATTACGTCGCGGCACAAGGGAATGAATGGGCTCGCGTTAATCGTGATGCCATGTATTATGAACTCACCGAACCCGAACTCTATCATGGACAAGATTTATCCTCCAATCTTCCAAAATTATGGAAAGTCGTTGCACTTGAAAATAGAGACTCAAACCGATACTCCCGCAAGAAACGAAGCTAATTCCCCTATGAAGTCGATTCTCTTTGTCTGCCTTGGCAATATTTGCCGCTCACCTATCGCGGAGGGAATTGCGAGAAAGATGATTGAAGAGGGGGCGTATAACATCTCTGTCGATTCTGCGGGAACCAGTCATTGGCATGTCGGAGAAGCACCGTGCAAACACTCCGTAACCGTTGCTCATGGTCACGATATCGATATCTCCCATCTTCGTGCCCGTCAAGTAAAAAAAGATGATTTTAGGGTGTTTGATCTTATCGTAGCCCTAGATCAGAGTAACTATCACGATCTCCAAACCTTGGGTTGTCAGAATTTGGTCAAATTGGGGGATTACGGGTATAACGGAGCCGATGTTCCCGATCCGTACTTTTTCGAGGGTTTTGAGGGATTTGAGCACGTCTATACGATGATAGAGTCGTGTGTAAAAGAGTTGCTTAAGCGCTGAAGGGGAGTTCTTCGTAGCCGATCGAGGTACCAAGAATGTAAAACGGTGCTTCGTTTGCTCTGCCGCCGTAGTTTCCGATGGCCAGCGCACAACTATTCGCATCCATCTCCACCGTTATCCCCTCGGATATATCCAAACCAGGTAGAACATTATCACTCACGAGTTTGGCATCATTCACACCCTCTATTCGAAACAGCACATCGATCCAATCATATCCGCGTGCGATGTCCTGAACACTGAAACGAATTTCGATAGAAGTAGGGGATAGGTGGGTTAGAGAGCGGATTTCGCCCTGACGAGCAAAGTCGATACGCTCTAATAAGTTTTTGAGCGTTAAAGCGCTCAGGGGCTTTACTGGCACCCTTCACACTCCATTGAGCGATCCGCTGTATCTTGTTTTTGCTCCGGTGATTGTGAGCGGAGATAGTAGGTCGATTTGAGACCCAGTTTCCATGCGAGCATATAGATATCGTTGAGATATTTACCGCTGGCACGATCGAGGGTGATAAAGATATTGAGACTTTGCCCCTGATCGATCCATTTTTGTCGTATTGCCGCTGCTTTGACGAGGATCGTTTGATCAAGATCATACGCTGGAGTATAATAGCTCCACGTCTCGGGGCTGAGCTGCGGTGCCACTACCGGAATCAATCCTGAAAGATTCTCTTCAAACCATTTGCGTTTGTAGATCGGTTCAATCGTTTGTGTCGTCCCCGTAAGGATCGAAATCGAACTCGTCGGTGCAATCGCCATCAAATAGCCGTTACGCATCCCTTGTTTTTTGATCGTTTCACGTAACTCATCCCACTCATAGTTCGGAGCGAACAATCCGCCGCGATCCACGAGATTCTGTACTTCTGCCGTCGCATGATCCATCGGAAGGACACCACGGCTCCATTTAGAACCCTGATACTCTGCATAAGACCCTTTTTCAACGGCAAGATCGCTGGAAGCTTTAATCGCATTATAACTCACTGACTCCATCACTTCATCGATCTTATCAAAATGCTCTTGGCTACCCCAGACGATTTTATTCTCGGCGAGCATTTGCGCTTCACCCATCACACCCAAACCGATCGCACGGCTGCGAAGGTTAGTCCGTTTGACTTTTTCCAACGGATAGAAGTTCAGATCGATAACGTTATCGAGTGCGCGAATCGCAACAGGGACGATACGATCGATATCCTCTTTGGTGTGAACACGAGAGAGATTAACCGATGCGAGGTTACATACTGCCGTTGCACCGTCTACTTTCTCTTTTTCGACGATGTAGATCGGGCGTCCGCCGAGGGAATCGAGGGCGGTCACTTTGTTCGCCGGTTTTTCGATACCGCTATCGACTTTAACGATTTCGTCTTCTTCGTAAGTGACAAACGATCCGTCCTCAAATTTGATTTTGATCAAATAGTGGTTCGGTTGCGTGTTTTGGAAAATCTCGGTACACAGGTTTGAACTGCGGATAATCCCGAAATGATCGTTCGGATTGGCACGGTTGGCACTGTCTTTGAAACATAAGAATGGACTCCCCGTTTCAAAGTACGACGTCAATATTTTTTTCCACAAATCTTTTGCTTTTGTGTGCTCTTTTACGATATCAGGATCTTGTTCGAGTTCAAGGTACCGTTTTTCAAACTCCGCACCGTAAAGCTCACTAAGCTCTTTAACATCAAACGGATCAAACATCGTCCAGATCCCGTCTTCGACGACACGCTTCATAAACATGTCATTAATCCAGAGTGCCGGGAATAAATCGTGGGCACGTCGTCGCTCTTCCCCTGAGTTTTTCTTCACGTCAAGGAAATCTTTAATATCCATGTGCCACGGTTCGAGATAGACGGCGATAGCCCCTTTACGGGTTCCGAGCTGATCGACCGCAATCGCGATGTCGTTGGTGATTTTCAAAAACGGTACGGTTCCGCCGGCGGCATTTTTATGTCCGTCGATAAAGGATCCCATAGCACGTACCTGCGTCCAATCCCAGCCGATTCCTCCGCCGAATTTAGAGAGGAGTGCCATCTCTTTATAGGCGTCAAAAATCCCTTCGATATTATCAGGGGCAGAGCCGATATAGCATGAGCTAAGCTGATGACGGTTTGTACGGGCATTAGAGAGGGTAGGGGTTGCCATCATCACTTCGAATTTAGACATCATATCGTAGAACTTTTTCGCCCAACCCTGACGATCAGTCTCGTTTTGTGCCAAGAACATCGCAACGGCCATAAACATATGCTGAGGGAGTTCAATCGGATCGCCTTGACGATCTTTGATTAAATAGCGGTCATACAATGTTTTAACGCCGAGGTAGTTAAACTCTAAATCACGCTCGGGGACAATGTACGCATCTAAATCTGCTAAATTATATTTATCTCTCAGGCCGAGCAGAATACGCCCTTCCGCTTCACCACGCTCAAAGTAGCTCTCTAAGCTTCCGTATCCTGTAAAACCGTTTACACGATGGTATAAATCATACAAAAAGAGACGAGACGCTACAAATGTCCAGTTAGGAGAATCGATATCGATCTTATCAACCGCTGTTTTAATAAGGGTATGCTGAATCTCATTGCTGTTAATCCCATCACGAAACTGGATTTGAGCATCCACTTCCAACTCGCTTTGCGAAACGTTAATGAGTCCCTTTACGGCAGCAGACGTATATTTTTGAATCTTCGTAATATCTAACGGCTCACGACGGCCGTTACGTTTAACAATAGTTAACATTTTTCTCCCTCACACTCTCTAAAAGCTGTATTATAATCACTCAATATTGTATTGTTTCTTATACCAAAAGAAACTATTTTAATGATAATTATTTGAACACCCGTGCAAAAATTTTATCCACATTTTTGGTGTAGTAATCAAAGTTGAAACATTCACGAATTGCCTCTTCACTCAAAGAATTACGAAGTTCTTCATCCGCTAACAAATATTGGAGATAAAGAGATTCCCCTTTTTCATTCGTCGCACTCTTACCTTGTTGTAACCCTTCCCACACTTTCATCGCGTTACGCTGAACAATGCGGTACGCATCTTCACGGCTTACCCCTTTGAGAGGAAGTTCGAGTAAAACACGTTGAGAGAACACTAAACCGCCAGTTAAATTCAAATTACGCATCATATTCTCAGGATACACCACGAGGTTAGCGATAACACTGTTAAAACGGTGAAGCATGAAATCAGAGGTGACAAAACTGTCCGGCAACCAGAAACGCTCCGTAGAGCTGTGAGAGATATCACGCTCATGCCATAACGCCACGTTTTCCATCGCAGGGATAACATAGGCACGCACCATACGGGCTAACCCTGTTATATTTTCGGTCAAGATCGGATTACGTTTGTGAGGCATTGCGCTAGAGCCTTTTTGCCCTTTAGCGAAAAACTCTTCACACTCATACACTTCGGTACGCTGCCAGTGACGAACCTGAACCGCAAATTTCTCGATCGAACTGGCCATCAAAGCGAGCGCCGAAGCGAGGCGTGCGTAACGATCACGTTGGATAACTTGGTTAGAAGCAGGAGCCGATTTAAGCCCTAACGCTTCACACGTATACTCTTCGAGTTCTAACGGCGCGTGAGCAAAGTTACCCATCGCTCCTGAGACTTGACCGACGCAGATCACTTCCATTGTTTGTTCCAAGTTTGTCAAATGGCGCGCCATCTCATCGTACCAAACCGCTAACACCAAACCAAACGTAATCGGCTCGCCGTGAATACCATGTGAGCGACCAACCATTAAAGTCATCTTGTGCTCTTCGGCTCTGGTTTTAATCGAAGCCATAACCATTTTGACATCTTCGATAATCAATTCCAATGAATCACGCATTTGCAATGCGACCGCCGTATCCACCGTATCTGAACTTGTCATACCATAATGGAACCAGCGACTCTCTTCTCCGAGGGTTTCTGAAACGGATGTCGTAAATGCGATCAAATCATGACGCGTGATCGCTTCGATCTCATCAATACGCTCAACCGAGAATCCTGCGTTCTTAACGATTTTCTCTGCATCTTCATCGGGAATGAGACCCAATTTATTCCACGCAACGACAACCGCCTTTTCAACATCAAGCCATGCTTGATATTTTGCTTGAATACTCCATTTGGATTTCATCTCTTCTCTGGCGTAACGATCTACCATATCTGCTTCCTTAGTATGCTAAAATGCGCATCTTATTATATAAATAGAGTTTATCCAAGCCTCCCTAAAAAGGAATTAAATTGCCCTTCGTCACCAAGCAACTTCATGCTCCGACTCGTCAAAAAGCGTTTCGCTTTTTAATGCAAGAGTTAGGGATAACCCAAAGCGAAGCGCAACGTCTCATCGCTAAAGGTCGCCTTTCTCAAAACGGTGAAGTGATGGCAAATAACGCAGGGTTTATCGAAGAGGGGGATTTTGATTTCATCTGTTTTGAACCTTTAACGTTGGGGTTAGAACCTACGTTTGTTGAAGAGGAGTTTGCTGTTTATGATAAACCCAGCGGTCTCCTCGTTCACCCTCAAAATCGTCATACTCCGTACTCCCTCAACGATGAAATCAAGCACCGCTTCGGTCATGAGGCGAACATCACCCATCGTATTGACCAAGAGACAAGTGGTCTTGTTTTAGCGGCACGCAACAAGAGAAGTGAGCGCACTTTAAAGATGCTGTTTGAAGAGCGCCAAATCACCAAAAAGTATATGGCAATGGTCAAAGGTCATCTCGCAGAGCCTCTCGATATAGAGGAGCCTTTATTGCGTCGTGAAGATGCTAGCTCTATCATCCGTATGATTGTGCGCGTTCATCCTGAGGGAAAACCCTCCCGTACCTTTATTAAGCCTCTGAAGTATTTCCCTGACACCGATACCATCCTCGTCGAAGCTTCACCCTATACGGGACGTCAACACCAGATACGGGTTCATTTGTTCCACGTGAAACATCCGATTATTGGTGATCCTATTTACGGACAAGACGAAAATGACGCTGTCCGCTTTTTAGATAGAGAGATGTCCAACGAAGAACGCTTTTCCAATACAGGAGCATCACGTCTCTTGCTTCATGCCCATTCACTAGAGTTTACCTACAATGAGATTCCCTACCATGTAGTCTCCAAAGAAGATTTTATTACACAGTGTTTTGACGCTATGAAAGTGAAATAGACCTATGCCGTTCATCACCAAAAAACTACATTCTCCTGAGCGCCAAATGGCACTACCCTTTTTAATGGATGAATTAGGAATCACTCGAAGTGAAGGACAACGTCTAATTGCTAGAGGAAGATTGACACAAAACGGCGTTGTTATGTGCGATCAATTCGGGTATATTGAAGGGGATTGTGAGTTCATTTGTTTTGAACCGTTATCCCTTGGATTCAAACCGATGTTTGTCACTAACGACTTTGCGGTGTATGACAAACCCAGCGGTTTGAGTGTCCATCCTCACAGCCGTCTTTCCCCCTACACACTGAACGATGAGATCAAACATCAGTTTGGGGATGATGCTAACGCAACCCACCGTATCGATCAAGAGACGAGCGGTCTGGTTTTAGTTTCTCGAAACAAAAAAAGCGAAACGGTTTTAAAAAAGTTATTCTCCGAACGGCTCATTACGAAACGGTATCTCGCTATGGTAAAAGGTCACCTCGAACACCCTCTTGATATTCAGGAGCCTTTACTACGAATTGATCATCCTAACCTTTTGATAAGCATGGTGGTTAAAGTTCATCCTGAGGGTAAGAAAGCGCGTACACTCATTAAGCCGCTTCACTATTTTCCTGAGCACGACATGACCTTTGTAGAGGCATCACCGTTAAGTGGACGTACACATCAGATACGGGTTCATTTGTTCCACGTGGAACATCCGATCATCGGTGATCCGGTTTACGGCCCCGAAGAAGACGATGTCCATCGGTTTATAAAAAAAGAGTTGAGCAAAGAAGAGAGATTTGAGAAAGGGGGATCAACGCGATTGTTGCTTCACGCCCACTCCCTTGAATTCGATTATGAAGAAGAACACTATCACATCGTCACCGAGAAAGATTTTCTCAACGAGTGTTTTGAGGCCATGGGGATTACTCCCCCCCTCGAATGTAGCGTTGACGCTTTGCCTCTTTGATCTTACGAATATCGACGAGAATGTAACCGTCGATACAGTTGTTAAAATCCGTATCGATACCGAAATCCATAAACTGTACTCCACCCTCTTCGCACAATTCACTGTATTGTTTATAGAGAGTGGGAACGGATACATCTAAGGCTTTAAGATAATCTTTTAGCACTTTAAAATCTTCAGCATAGTTCTCACCGCTAAATAATGTTTTAAATTCCTCCTGAACATAATCCGATAAGCGAAACGGTGATTTTGCTTTCACCATTGTATGTTCACTCCCAAAATAAAGGGTATAAAAATAGACCAATGCCTCTTGAGCATGTTTTGGGAAACTTCCCGAAATACTCACCGGCCCCATCATATATTTAACCTGTGGATTATGGCTCAGATACGCACCGATCCCTTGCCATAAATAATCCAAAGCACGGCTTCCCCAATATTTCGGTTGAACAAAACTTCGCCCTAACTCAATCGCATCTTCCAGCACCGCATCGAACGGTTCGCTCATACTGCACAAGTCACTCATATACAAACCCTCTTTCCCCAACCACGAAAGAATCCACTCACATTCGCCAATACGATACGCTCCTGCGATTTCTAACGCTTCATCATCCCATAATACTAAATGGTGGTAATAACGATCATACGCATCGATATCGCGTGCATGACCGCTACCTTCTCCTACTTTACGAAATGAATACTCTCTAAGTCTTCCAATCTCATTAATAATATTCGGAGCATTTTCATGCTCGATAAGATAAATCTGTTTTTGATCACTGGTTAAACCTAACAGCTCCCCTTTACGCAGTTCGTTTCGGAGCTCTTGACGTGATACCGGATGGGCAATCGAACACTCCGTCGGATAGATCCCTTTTTTTCCATTAGCGATACGAAGAAGATGCTTACGAAATAATTTAGCATGTCGCTTTTCGGTAAGGTTAAAATCACTGAGTGCTTTTTCACTTACTATCTCTCCAATCGTAAAATCAAATACTCTATTGCGTGCCGCAAAAACTTCATGACTTAACAATAAAGCACCTAACGGTTTATAAATCCAAGAGAGCGCATAGAACAGCGGACTATTTTTCCCTTTTATATGGATAGGTAGAATCGGAGTAGTATTGCGTTTGGCAAACTTAACAAACCCCCCTTTCCAAGTCCCCTCTTTTATTCCAAACAATCCGGCGCGAGAAACTTCACCTGATGGAAAAAAGATCACAACCTCTTCAGCTTGTAATGCTTTGTCAATTTGTTGCAAAGCATGTTTAGAAACTCTGTCATTAAAATTATCTACGCCGATCATATACTCTTTGAGTTGTGTAATATCACTCAACATACGGTTGGCAACAATTTTCACTTTTTTGTCTTGACGCACCGAACATACCATTTGTATTAGACAAAGAGCATCCAATGCTCCCAAAGGATGATTAGCGACTATAATGACTTTACCCATCGTAGGAATATTCTCAATTTGTTTATGCACCGTTTTATAAGAAACATTTAAATATTCCAAAACGGCATCAATAAATTCCAAACCGGTTTTTTCCTGATGTATCTCCATAAATCGATTAATCGATTTTTCATGCAAAAGCAATCGGGTTAATCCCACAATCGTTTTATTAACGAATGCAGGATATTGAAATACTTTCGGATGTTCTTTTCGTAAAATGAATTCTGCACTGACCATTGGATAACCTTTATAAAAAGTACAAAGCGTTCTTTGTCCTTTATTTTTTGAAACGGTAGATCATGTTCGTTTCAGTGCGATTACATTTTGATTACCGGGGGATTACCCCTAAATAGAAAGAAAAAGTCATCATAAAATGTGAATAACTTTTTATAACATTAGCTTAATTGGTTATTAAAGTGAATAAATTCATTTAAACCCCTAAAAATAGGGGTTTAATGCTATTCAAAGGTAGGTGATTTCAGGGTAGATTTATATAAAAATATTCTGAATAAGAGAATGTTTTTATAGCAATTCCCCTAAATAAGGGGCTTACTTATTCACAATACACTCACAGTGTGAATATTACACATTTTGAAAAAAATTTAACTATTTTTCGTATATTCAGAAATCTTTTAGGGGACTAACAAAGAATAACACTTAAGTCGCGCGCCAATCAAAAAACATTAAGGGAGTCTAAGACTCTTTCGATACACTTCTGACTTAGCGACCCTCCTGGTGTGTTGGTCGCTTATAATTTATTTTTCTCTCTACTTTTTTGATTGATCTCTAACTTGACCCTTTGTGCATGTGTGATTGCCACCGCCATCGCATCGGTAATATCCAGCGGCTTTATCTCTTTCGTAATCCCTAAAATTTGTTTCACCATAAATGCTACTTGCTCTTTCGCCGCTTTGGCTTTTCCCGTCAATGCTTTTTTGACTTGCAGCGGTGTGTATTCAGCAAACATTCCATACTCTTGTAAAAGCTTCAAAGTGATAGCTCCCCGAAACTGAGCAAGCTTTAATACGGTCTTAGGGTTATGCGCATAAAAGATATCTTCCATCGCCACTTCATCGATAGTATGAATTTTAAAAAGTTGTTCAATCGCTTCTGCTACTTGAGGAATTTGGAATTGAAGTGCTTCCGCTTTTATTTTGATTAATCCCGCTTCTACCAAACGCAATTTTTGCCCATCGATCGCTATGATCGCATATCCGCAATTTCGAGTTCCCGGATCAATCCCTAAAATATTCATACTTTTCCTTATTCACAGGAGTGAATATCTTCTATTCACCTCTTATTTGATCCTAATTATAGGCAAATATCGGTATTATTACTCACACTATTCACATGCAAGGTAAAAGATGAATTCGATCGGTAAACAGGTTTTAAATGCCCTAAAAGGGGAGATCAATGAGATCGACTACCAACGTTACATTAAACAGCTCACCTACGATGAGACCGAATCCAAAAGTAATTTAGCCATTTTTCGTGTCCCCAATGCTTTAATTGCCAATTGGATACGAACAAAATTTGCCGATAAAATAGCCCATCTTTTTGAAATCAAAACCAATATTAAACCTACGGTATCTATTTTAATTCAAGCTTCGTCTGCTCCGACATCAGCACAAAACACAACTACACCTCTCAATATGGAACGTCCAAGCGGATCTTTGCTCAACCCATCCTACACCTTCCAAAACTTCGTTGTGGGAGACTCCAATAATTTTGCTTTTATCGCCGCTAAAAACGTGAGTGAAAAACCGGGCGTTGTTTATAATCCTCTCTTTATCTACGGCGGTGTCGGATTAGGTAAAACCCATTTGATGCAATCAGTCGGAAATGTGATGCTTTCTCAGGGGAAAACCGTCATCTATACCTCGGTAGAACAATTTCTAAACGACTTTACCCGCCATCTCAGCAATCGTACGATGGATCGGTTCAAAGACAAATACCGCAAATGCGATTTGCTACTCATTGACGATATTCAGTTTTTGAGCAACAAAAACCAAATCCAAGAAGAGTTTTTTCATACGTTTGATGCCCTTCGAAATGAAAACAAGCAAATCATTATCACCTCCGATAAACCCCCTAAAAAAATCGGAGGGCTTGAAGAGCGACTCAAAAGCCGTTTTGAATCGGGGCTAGTTGCCGATATTCAACCTCCCGAACTCGAAACAAAAATTGAAATTATTAAGAAAAAATGTGAGATTAACCGTGTAAAACTCGACCGTGAAGTCATTAATTACGTGGCGACGATTATTGAAAACAATACCCGTGAAATTGAAGGAATCCTCTCAAAACTCAATGCCTATTCACAACTCATGGGGGTTGATATCACCATCGAATTTGCCCGAAACGTACTCAAAGAACAAATGGCTGAAAAACGGAGCAACATTACCACCGACCTTATTATGGAGACCGTTGCCAAAGAGCTTAATATCAAACCGAGTGAAATTCGCTCTAAAAGCCGTAACAGTAACATTGTTTATGCCCGCCGTATTGCTATTTATCTTTCACGTTCGCTTACTCCTAATTCAATGCCACAACTCGCTCAATATTTCGGAATGAAAGATCATACCGCCGTCAGTCATACCATGAAAAAAATTCAGGAACTAATGAAAAATGATGAAGATTTCCGAGTTAAAATCGAAGAACTCTCTAATAAAGTTTCCGTCGCTACACCTGAATAATATTTTGTGTTTGTAAACCCCTTTTAAAAAAGCTATAATTCGTACACAAGTGAATAGATGTGAATGAAAAAGAATTGGTTCATCACATCACCAATGCAGGAGAGATGGGAGTAAATGGTGTGTTTTCACCCATTCACCCCCCCTTATTACTAACTATTACAATTAATGCTTATATATAATAAAAGGAGTCTTTTATGAAAATCACCGTTGACAAATCGGTCTTGGAAAATATCCTTCTTCATCTCCAACCCTTTTTAGAAAAAAAAGATACGTCCCAAATCACCTCACATATTTTACTCTCAACAGACGGCAGAACACTAACCGCTAAAGCTACTGATTATGAAATAGGTCTCTCTATTCAAACCAATTCACTCAGTGTTGAAGAACCCGGTTCCCTTACCGCTAACGGTAAAAAATTGCTTGATATTATCCGTATCCTAAAAGATGAAGAAGTTGAACTCTCTCTAGATAAAGATACCCTTCATATTCGTCAAAAACGATCAAATTTTAAACTTCCGACTTATAAAAGTTCAGAATTCCCATCTTTCCCTACAACAGAGGGGAAACCTAACATCGTAATTAACTCTCATACTTTAATCGAGTCTTTGAAAAAAATTACTCCGGCAGCAGATACCAATAATCCGAAATTTGAACTTAACGGTGCGCTCATCGATATCAAAAGCAATCAAATCAACTTTGTTGCTACCGATACCCGTCGTCTTGCATTGGTTCATATCGAAAGCCAAAATGATGCTGAACTCTCAATTATTGTCCCTAAAAAAGCAATTATCGAAATTCAAAAACTTTTTACCGATAACATCGAAATTTATTACGACAATACCCATCTCATAATAAAATCGGAAGATTCTCTTTTTTATACAAAACTAATTAACGGTAAGTTCCCTGATTACAGCCGAATCATTCCCAAAGAAGCGCAACGTATAATTACATTGCCTAAAGGGGTAATAGTGACCGCTATTAAGCAAATCACGACGATTTCCAATGATCTAAAACTCACTTTCCAAAATGATTCTATTTTGTTTGAAAGTTTAAGTGATGACAACATCGAAGCAAAAACTACCGTTGAAATTGAAAATGGGTTTGACTCCCCTTTTATTCTAGCAATCAATAGCCGTTATATTTTAGATTTTTTATCTCAAGTCAACGGAACCGAATTTATTCTTGAAGCTAATGAATCGAATCAACCGTTTGTTTTAAAAGATCAAAATTTTAAAACTATCGTAATGCCGATTGTAATTTAACTTTAAACTTACCACTCCACAGCTAAACCCTCTATGAGGGTTATATATTCATAAAACCTTCTTTTTAGTTTCACTACGATAAAATAAAGCATTAAACACGCTTAAAAGCTGGAGCAACTATGGAAAATTACGGTGCTAGTAATATTAAAGTCCTCAAAGGTCTCGAAGCCGTTCGAAAACGACCGGGTATGTATATCGGTGATACCGGTCATCGGGGTCTTCACCATCTAATCTACGAAGTTGTTGATAACTCGATCGATGAAGCGATGGCAGGTCATTGTGATACGATTACCGTAACTTTAACCAAAAACGGTACGGCTATGGTGAGCGATAACGGCCGTGGTATTCCAACTGATTTGCACCCGACTGAGGGTATTTCTGCGGCAACGGTTGTTTTAACTGTATTGCATGCCGGTGGTAAGTTTGACAAAGATACCTATAAAGTTTCGGGCGGTTTGCACGGGGTAGGGGTATCGGTTGTTAATGCACTCTCATCAGACCTTAAAATGACCATTTTCCGTGAAGGTCAAAGCTTTGAGCAAGATTTTAAATGTGGTATCCCTCAAGAGCCGCTAGCGGTTACCGGAACAACACGTAAACGTGGAACAACCATCGAGTTTTTCCCCGATCCTTCTATCTTTACCGAAACCATTATTTTCGACTACGATTATTTAGCAAAACGATTCCGTGAACTCGCTTATCTCAATCCTCGTATCACCATTGTTTTTAAAGATGACCGTAACGGAGCCAGTAATACTTACCATTTCGAAGGGGGTATTAGCCAGTTTGTTACCGACGTCAATAAAAAAGTAGTTGTGGCTACTCCGTTTGCATTCAGTGAAAAAATCGAAGATATCGAGATGGATATTGCTATCATGTACAACGACAGTTACGACGAAAAAATGTTTACATTCGTCAATAACATCAATACGCCTAACGGGGGGACTCATGAAGCAGGTTTCCGCGCTGGATTGACCCGTGTTATCTCCAACTACAACAAACAAAACGGTAACGCTAAAGAGAAAGATATCCCACTTTCAGGTGAAGATGTTTCAGAGGGTCTTATCTGTGTTGTATCGGTACGTGTACCGGAACCTCAGTTTGAGGGTCAAACCAAAGGGAAACTCGGAAATACCTACGTAAGACCGTTGGTTCAAAAAGTTACGTATGAAAAATTGACCAAATATTTTGAAGAGAATCCAATCCAAGCCAAAGCTATCATCCAAAAAGCATTGATGGCGGCACGCGGACGTGAAGCGGCGAAAAAAGCGCGTGAGCTTACCCGCCGTAAAGATGCAATGACGGTGGGAACATTGCCGGGTAAATTGGCGGACTGCCAAAGTAAAGACCCTGCAATTAGTGAACTCTATTTGGTGGAAGGGGACTCTGCGGGCGGTTCGGCAAAACAAGGACGTGACCGTGTTTTCCAAGCGATTTTACCGCTCAAAGGTAAAATTCTTAACGTTGAAAAAGCACGTCTCGATAAGATTTTAAAATCCGAAGAGATTACGAACATGATTACCGCACTCGGCTGTGGAATCGGCGAAGAGTTCAACGAAGAGAAACTCCGTTACCACAAAATCATCATCATGACCGATGCCGACGTTGATGGTAGCCATATCCAAACGTTGTTATTGACATTCTTTTTCCGATATCTTCCGAAAATTGTAGAAAACGGCTATCTTTATTTGGCACAACCGCCGTTGTATCGCTATAAAAAAGGGAAAAAAGAGATCTACTTTAAAGATGATCACGTGATGAATGCCTTTTTGATCGAAAACGGAATTGAGGCATTAGAGTTGGAAAATCTTAATGTCGGTGCGAATGATCTTGTCTCATTTTTCAAAATGGTTGACCATTACCGCAGTACGCTTGATGCACTAGAGCGTCGTTATGCACTGGTTGAGCTTATCCGCTATTTCATTGAAAATCCGGATTTGATAGCATTGCCGCTCAAAGAGATGTACCCTAAAGTTGAAGCATTTTTAACCGGTCAGGGGAATAATATCCTCTCTAAGAGTGTAAATGATGAGGATATGCATCTGTTCGTTCAGACCAAAGAGGGGCTTGAAGAGTTGCATATTAATGATGAACTTTTTGCTTCACCGCACTTTGCTGAAGCCAATTATATTTACCAAAAGATTCAAGAGTGGAACCTGCCTTTAGAGGGAGATTTACTCGATTTATTGACTCAAATTACCGATTATGCGAAAAAAGGCTCTTACATCCAACGCTATAAAGGTCTTGGGGAGATGAATCCTGAGCAGCTTTGGGAAACCACAATGACACCTGAAAACCGTGTCTTACTCCGTATCACGATCGAAGATTCCGAATCTGCGGGAGATTCATTTAATCTCTTTATGGGTGATGATGTTGAACCGCGTCGTAATTACATCGAAACACATGCTAAAGATGTTAAACATTTGGATATCTAGTCTTTTATGACCTATACTGAACAAAAAGAGAGAGAACACCGCTTTGCTTTGGCATTGCGGATGGGATTACCCATCTTTTTTTTAAGTTCGGTAACCCTTTTTGCCCTCTTTTCTCAACCTTACGCGTCTGTATCTTCGTTGATCATCCTCTCCATCGTATTGTTAGGAATAACCGTCTATTTTATTTTTTTCCTTATTTATCAAAGCAGCCGTGAAAATATTACCGATTCGATCACTCATACCTTTACAACCGATTATTTTTTTAATTTGGTCAAAAAGGGGCTTTCTAAAAATACCCAAACCATTATTATGATTAGTGTCGAAAATTTGTGGTCTATCAATGAACGCTACGGGATAAAAAACGGAGATAAATCATTACAAAGTACCGTCAAAAAAATAGATCGGTTTTTTCGTGAAAAAGGGTTTGATAAACTGCCGATAGGACGTTATAAAGGGGGAGATTTTTTACTTTTTCTATCCGGTGAAAAAGAGCAGTACCTTCCGTTGGTTGAACTGTTTTTGAGTAAATATCAAAATCATCTCAGCCATGAAATCGAGATTCGTCTTGAAGCCGTTATCATTGATTCGCGATTGTCCAATGAGATCGATTTACTAATAAGCCGTTTGTATGAACTGCACAATGACCGTAAAAGTATAGAAAAAGAAGAATATTATTCGATCAACGAACTCGAAGATGAGATTGTTGAAGCATTAAACAAAAAACGATTGTCGATCGGATTTCGGCCGGTATACGGTGATGAGAGTGAAATTTACGATACGTCGGTTAAGTTGATCGATTCTCAGGGGAGATTTATCCACCAAAGCCGATACGTACCCGTCCTTAACCGATTGAATAAAATGCGTATGCTTGAGGGTGAAGTTTTAGAAAAAACAGCGGCGCTATGTGATGAGCAAAATCGAAATTTTGTGCTGACCGTCTCTCCGGTTACCTTACGGAGCCCCCATTTTTTTGAGAATGCGGTTACATTATTTGAGCGTTATCCGAATGCACGGCACAAAATAACATTACTCTTTGAAGAGAAAGAGTATTGTCATCAACTCGAACGTTTTGAGCATCAAATAAACCATTATCGCCAAGCGGGATACAAAATAGGGTTGGATCGTTTAGGGGGATACCATACAACCCTTTTGTACCTAAAAGAGCTAAAAGTGGACATTGTCCGTTTTGATCCCCTCTACAGCCGCAATATCAAACGCACAGGATATCAGAATATTATCCAAGGGCTTAATCTAAGTGCCCATTTGTGCGGAGCGAAGACATGGATGTCGATGATTGAAGAGGAGGAGGCCGATCGGCTTTCCTTCTCTCTAAATATTAATTATCGTCAGGGAAATTATCTGGGTAAAATTTTATCTGAAGAACAATTACAAGGAAAAGTATGAAATACGGAGAACAAATCGTAGAAAATTTTGATATTGAGAAAGATTTTGAAATTTGGCCAAATGCGCATGAACGCGATTATGTTATAAAAGTGACGTTGCCGGAGTTTACGTGCCTTTGTCCTCGCAGCGGATATCCCGATTTTGCAACGATTTATGTCGAGTACACACCAGATAAATGGGTAGCTGAACTCAAAGCGATCAAACTGTACATTAATTCGTTCAGAAACCGCCATATTTCACATGAAAACAGTGCAAACGAGATCTACAGCACTTTCGAGAAAAGAATCGCTCCTAAGCGCTTAAAAGTGGTTGCCGATTATTATCCGAGAGGGAATGTGCATACGGTGGTAGAAATCGATAGTGAAAAAATGGTGAAAGAGAAGTAAGAGGGGGAAAATATAAAGGGCAAGGCCCTTTATATCAACCGAATTTACCCGTAATATATTCTTGGGTGAGTTTTTCTTTCGGGGTGACGAAGAGCTCTTCGGTATGACCGAGTTCAACCAAATCTCCTAAATACATAAATCCGGTGTAGTCACTTACCCGTGCGGCTTGCTGCATATTGTGGGTAACGATGATGATACTGACGCGCTCTTTAAGCTCGATAACGAGTTTTTCAATTCCCTGTGTCGAGATTGGATCGAGGGCCGATGTCGGTTCATCAAAAAGCAATACTTCGGGTTCTACCGCAATTGCACGGGCAATACAAAGACGTTGCTGCTGACCTCCTGAAAGACCGTTAGCGTCATGTTTAAGACGGTCTTGTACCTCTTTCCAAATGGCAGCATCCTGAAGGGCTTTTTCAACACGTCCATCCAATTCGCTTTTATTTTTGATCCCTTGAAGACGCATACCGTAAGCGACATTGTCGTAAATGGACATCGGGAATGCCGTCGGTTTTTGGAAAATCATCCCGATTTTGGTACGAAGATGGATCAAATCCTCTTTCGGATCAAGGATATTGCGCCCTTCGAACTCGATTTCACCTTCGTATTGATTACCCGGGTAAAGGTCATGCATACGGTTGAACGCACGGAGCAATGTGGTTTTACCGCATCCTGATGGCCCGATTAATGCGGTAACCGCATTTTTAGCGATCGGCATGGTCACTTTTTTCAAGCTTGGTGCAGCTGCACCTTTGTAAGTAAAGTCAAAATTACGGACTTGAAGTGCGCACTCTTCTTTAATATCGATAATACTTGCCATAGTGTTATTTCCTTTTTCCGGCTAATAAAATAAGTCGTCCCAAAATATTGAGTCCTAGAATAAACATCGAGAGGATAAAAGCCGCTGCCCATCCCAGTTGTTGCCAATCATCGTAGGGGCTGATGGCATAGTTAAACATTGTTACCGTCAATGAAGGCATTGCCGCGTTTAGATCGGTTGTGAAAAAGTTGTCGTTAAAGGAGGTGAAGAGCAAGGGAGCCGTCTCTCCTGCTACACGGGCAATTCCGAGGAGTACACCGGTCAAAATCCCTGCTTTCGCACCGCGATAGACGACATCGATGATCACTTTGTATTTGGGTGCACCGAGGGCAAAGGCTGCTTCACGAAGCGTTCCGGGAACCAGTTGTAGCATATCATCGGTCGTACGCAAAATAATCGGAATCATCATAATGGCCAAGGCAATTGCCCCCGCCCATGCACTGAAATGGCCCATCGGCATAACGATAACGGCGTAAACGAATGCGCCGATAACGATGGAGGGAGCCGACATCATAATATCGGAAATATCACGGATTGTATGGGCGAGTTTAGAGTTTTTACCGTATTCACTCAAGTACGTTCCTGCCATAATACCTAGGGGAACTCCGATAATCGTTGCCAATCCGACAAGGATCAGTTGACCGATGAGAGCGTGTTTAAGACCGCTATCTTCATAACCCGGAGGTGAACCTTCATAGATAAAGATGTTCCAGCTTAGGGCATCGACCCCTTTCATCACCAGTACACCGAGAATCCAGAATAAAAAGCTCAATGCGATAACGGCGCTTAACGTTGAAAAGGCAAGTGCTAATTTATTGACGATAATCCGTTTTTGAACTGCGGTCATTGTCCTTTCCTCACTTTACGTAAAAAGTAAAACTTTGCGATAGCGATAACCACGAAGCTCATGATGAGCAAGGTGAGCGCCAATCCAAAGAGGCTAGAGAAATAAAGTGAACTGTCCGCTTCGGTAAACTCGTTGGCCAAGGTAACCGGAATCGAGGTGGTCGGATCCATAATCGAGTTTGGAGTGTGGTGGACATTCCCCATAACAAACGTTACCGCCATCGTCTCACCGATAGCCCGTCCGAGTGCAAGGATGAGTGAACCGATGATTCCTGCCTTCGCGTAAGGGATAATGACATCTTTAATAACATCCCATTGTGTACCCCCCAGCGCATACGCCGATTCTTTGAGAATATCGGGAGTCGTATTCATCGCATCACGGGTTACGGCCGCCATAAAGGGGAGAATCATGATCGCCAACACGATTCCTGCGGCGAGAAGACCGATTCCCATACCGCCGAAAATATCACGTAAGATGGGGACAAAGAAAAACAGACCCCACATGCCGTAAATAACCGAAGGGATTGCGGCGAGAAGTTCGATACTAACGCCGAAGAACCCTTTGATTTTATCATGGGCGATTTCACTGAGGAAAATGGCAACGCCGATGGCAATAGGGATAGCTAATAGCATCGCCAAAAAGGTGGATGCGACTGAACCGAAAATCGCCGCATAGGCACCGAACTTATCGAGATTCGGCGCCCATTCATCTTTGGTGATGAAATCAAGGCCAAATGTCTGCATCGCTTCGGTGGACTCATTAAAGAGAACCACAAATATCCAAGCCACGATGAAAAGAATCAGCAGAGCGCTGGTACGGGTCATGTTTAAGAAGATTTTATCAATCATGCCAAGCCTTGCCTTAAAATAGTGGGGCAATTTTATTACACGATCATTACAGATGAGTTACGAGCCACGTTTGTCCCTCTTCATACGTCGTAAACAGTTGATTAAGCTGGGCGTTATACGCTCTTTCCAAGATGGCTTTAAACGACTCAGAGGGGGTTAATCCTAATGCGATCAAATCGCGTCCCTGTAATAAGGGGGGAGGCGGTTCAAACAATACCCCCAAAGAGGCGGCACGTTCATAAAGCCACTCTCCCGATTCAAAAACTTCAGGGGTAGATGCCATAAATTGACGTCCGAAAAAATCGGCTTTTGCCAGAGTAATAAGATCATTAAGGCAGACGTGCGTGCTCAAATGCAAAATTTCACTATCCCTAGCATGGGAACGGTAGAGTTTTCGAGGCCAGCCATGGTAACGGATTAGGGGGAGGATACGCTCGATCAAATCTTTATCTTCCGTTAGGTTATTTAGCCAATGTCGAGCAATTTCAAATCCTATTTCGCCATGTTTGGGAGCATTTAAAACACCATTTACGGTAACAGTAGTATCGGGCTTTCCGATGTCATGCAACAATGTCGCAAGCATCAGTACCATATCGTCCCGCCATTTGCCGCGACGCATTGAGGCCATTGTATCCAGTGCCATCAGGGTATGATTCCAAACCGATCCTTCCGGGTGGGATGAACTCTCTTGCGGAGTGATTTCAAGTTTGTCGAGCGGAGTGAAAAAAGAAAGCCCTCCCATCTCTCGTAATAACATCATCCCTATTGAGGGGGATTTGCTCAGTAGAAGGAGTTTTTTAAACTCCTCAAAAATCCGTTCTTTGGGGAGGTCACTAAGGGCACCTTTTGCAATCATATCGCGGCAAAGGGATAAGAGCGTATCGTCGCATGTTAGCTCAAATCGGGCGGCGAACTGTAGGGCGCGCAATACTCTAAGAGGATCATCGATAAAGGTAAGCGGATCGACACAAACCAGCCGTTTGGCCGCTAAATCTTCAATACCATGGTAAGGGTCTAAGAATTTTTTGTTGATGGGGTCATAACCGATAGCGTTGATCGTAAAATCACGGCGACGGGCAGCAGTAGCAAAATCAAGCGAACTAAGCCAATGTGTTTCAAACCCTTTATGTCCCGTGCCCGATTTAGATTCACTGCGGGGCGGGACAAAATCGATCGAATATCCTGCGTAAGAGAGTTTGAGAACACCGAAACTTTTTCCGTATAGCCCCAGTTTTCCGAAAGGGCGGAGAAGGGTCTCAAGAGACTCTAACGACGTGACGCCGTAGAGCTCAATGTCGATATCGTGGGTATCATGAGCGGTGAAACTATCGCGTACAAACCCCCCTACGAGTAGGGGTTTGATGCCATGATGAGAGAGATGTTCTATCAGGTGCATCAAAGAAGAAGGGAGGGCGATCATTTTTTACCGGTACCCTTTTTTTCGATTAGGCTATCAAGGGTAAAGCTAAATGTCGAACCGACTCCCAGCGTACTGTCAATCTGTAGAAAAGTATCATGGAGTTTGAGAATATAGCTGACGATGGAGAGACCGAGCCCCATCGAATTGTCCCAACGATTTTTTTGAACACGGTAAAATTTAGAGGTGATCTTATCGAGTTCGGTGGGGGCAATTCCGATCCCTTTATCACTAACCTGTAACGTCCTTTCGGTTAGAGCAACGTTCACTTCCTCTTCCGAGTATTTGAGGGCATTATCGATGAGGTTGGTGAGGATCAGTTCGATCATCGTTTTATCGGCAAATACTATTTTAGAAATTCCGTTATATCGAATGGAGCGTTCCGGGTATTTGGCCTGTAAAATAGAGATAGAGTCTCGGCATACTTCGGAGAGCTCAAAGTAGGAGGGTTTGATGGAGAGGTCATTATTCTCCAGTTTTACCGAAAGGGCGAGACGATCGAGCATAAGGGTAACCCGATGGGTATTCGAGAGAATTTTGTCTAAAAATTTTTCACGAATTTTCGGATTCAGATTTAGATCATCATGGAGGGTTTCGGCATACCCCATGATCGCGGCAATTGGATTTTTAAACTCGTGGCTGATGGCGGAGAGGATATCGTTTTGCTGCTTGTTGATGAGACGGAGTTTCGCGGTATGTTTACGTTTTTGTTTGTCACGGTTATGCAGTTTTTTGACGAGATTTTTCAGCATGATCGAGATTTGCAAAAATTCGCGAAAGTATTCGGGTTTGAGGATGGCGCGATAATTTTTTGCGGATACCTGATCCAGATAGTGGGTGATTTGGAGGATATCGTAGCGTGCTTTTTTGGAGATATTATAGGCGATGGCAAGGGCAATAATGACCAAGACGCTAAACGCTCCGACCAGCTGAATCCATAAGATATAAAAATGGTCCATTACGCTATCAAGACTCATCGCCAGACGGATAAAAAATACCCGCTCCGGGGTAGTGACTTTATGCGCCACGTAGATAAAGTCGTTTTTAACCGTATTTGAATAGCGTACGGCTACCCCATAGGGCTCCGTCATGGCATGCATTACTTCGATGCGCCCCGAATGGTTCTCCATCGTCTCTTTATCGGCGTCGCTTTCGGCGATAACTTCTCCGTCTTCAGCGATGATGGTAACGCGAAGAAAAGTTTTGCCCGATGCTTGAGCGACGAAACGGTCAAAATCGTTGGTCGAGGTGATAAGCGGTTCGAGCAGGTTGATATTTTCTATAAGCCGCTCTTCGCTGTCGTGGATGATCATTGATTTTAGGGTGAAATAGCTCATCAAAGATGCGATCAAAAGTGCGGCGACAAAGAGTCCTAAAATATTGAGGAAAAAAAGCTGATGGATCCTTAGCACAGTGTGTAACCGACTCCCCGTACCGTTTTTATATACTCTTTGTTTTTATCGGGATCGATTTTTTCTTTGAGGCGGTTGATGGCGACGTTGACGGTGCGATCTTGATAGACTTCATCGCTTCCCCAGACGTTTTCGAGGAGATAGTCGCGCTCTAAAACGACGTTTTCATTGACGATGAGGGCGTGGAGGAGATCAAATTCGAGTTTGGTCAGTTCAACGGAACTTCCATCGATGGTAACGGTTCGTGCGGCGAGATTTAGAGCAATATCACGGTAGGTTAAATTCCCTTCTGAAGAGAGTTTTTTAGTACGGCGCAATACGGCTTTTACCCGTAAAATTAACTCTTTCATACTGAACGGTTTGGTGATATAGTCGTCACCTCCGCGCTCGAATCCCTGTTCTATCTCTTCATCTTTATGTTTTGCGCTGACGAAAATAACGGGAGTCTGAATTCCCCGTTTGCGAAGAGAATCGACAAACTCGCTCCCCTCGGCACCTGGGAGATTGCGATCCATGAGGATTAGGTCTATTTTCTCTTCTTCAAGGGCATCGACGACGTGTTTGGTATTAAGAAATCCGATGGTCTCAAATCCCTCTTTAGAGAGGTGATACTCCATCAGTTCTAAAATATCCTGTTCATCTTCGACAATCAGTATCAACGACTCCACGTTTGATTCCTTTTTCCGTAGTTCTAAGTACGTTCTTCGCACTAATTGTGTAAATTTAACTCGCCGCCTTTTTGAGCGTAAAGCATTAAAGAGGCGATATTGACCGTACGATCACCGATCCGCTCTAATTTACGTAATGTACCTAAAACTCTGACGTATTCGACCGCGAGTTCATTGGCGTCAATGATCAAATTTAAGAGCTCTTTTTCCATGATCGAAAAAAGGTCGTCATTTTTAGATTCTTCGACCATTACTTTTCGGTAGACATCGTCTGCATCACATGAGTCGATATTTTTCAAACACTCTGCAATGTATTGTAACGCATTGATCGTCGTTTTATGCAATTGAACGATTGCATTGGTCAAAACAGACATATCGCATCCCCCCATGCAGTGATCATGAAGACGTTTGCTGTATTTTTTGAGACCGTCTCCGATGCGGTCGATCTCATTGGTCATTTTGAGGTACGCCACTAACAAGCGCAGTTCATCCGCTTCGGGGCCGAAGAGGGCGAATGTTTTGATAATCTCGTTATCAATTCTATTGGCATCGACTTGGATGTTTTTAATATGGATACGAGAGGTCTCGTACAATTCATGATTATCCGTTTCAAACGCTCTGAGTGTCTCTTCACTTGAGTGGATAATCTGAGAGAGCATAAGGGAGATCATGTCACGGATTTCGTTGAGCTTGTTTTCATAGCGTGTAGCATGGATGTGCCTTTGATATAAATGATGATGCGCGATTATAACAATGGTTTATAACGGTGAGATTACAAAGAGAAGTTTTGCTTTGTAATCGTTTCGTTACCCGGCAATTCTACAATACCGCCATCAAAAATTCCAAAAGGATTCCATTATGCTAAAAAATGCTACAAAAGGTTTGGTAATCGCGGCAATCGCGGCAACCTCTATGATCGCTGCGGATAAAATCAATGGCGCAGGGGCAACATTCCCGGCTCCTGTCTATTATGACTGGGCTTACAACTACCAAAAAGCGACACAAACACGCGTTAACTATCAATCAATCGGTTCAGGCGGCGGTATTAAACAAATCTCTGAGCGTGTTGTTAATTTCGGCGCAACAGATGCTCCTTTGACTCCAAAAGAGTTGGATAAAGCAAAATTGACACAATTCCCTGCAGTTATCGGGTCTATCGTTGTAGCGCATAACCTACCGGGTGTTGCGGATGAAAAACTAAAACTTAAAAATAGCGTTGTAGCCGATATCTTTGCAGGTAAAATCACAATGTGGAATGATCCGAAAATCGTTGCGGACAATGCAGGACTCAACCTTCCGGCACAAAAAATCATCGTGGCACACCGC
The DNA here is from genome assembly GCA_024637215.1 of Sulfuricurvum sp. GTDB lineage: Bacteria > Campylobacterota > Campylobacteria > Campylobacterales > Sulfurimonadaceae > Sulfuricurvum. The sequence goes on along the minus strand of JAGXFM010000026.1, from coordinate 12,002 downwards.
TCTGACGGATCTGGCACAACATACGTATTTACAGACTATTTGAGTGACTCTTCTACAGAGTGGAAAAGCAAATTCGGTATCGGTAAAGCGATCGGCTGGGCAGTCGGTGTCGGTGGAAAAGGGAATGAGGGGGTAACGAATATCGTCAAACAAACTCCTTATTCTATCGGATATGTTGAAAATGCCTACAAAGAGAAGAATAACCTCTCAGCGGCTACATTGCAAACCGCTAGCGGTAAATGGGTAACAGCGACTAAAGCAAACTTTATGGCAGCGGTTAAACAAGCATCATGGAAAAAATCTGAACACTTCTACGGCTCATTGGTCTCACAAAAAGGAGATACAGCGTACCCGATCGTAGCGGCTACTTATATCCTTTTACCAAAAGAGACGGCTGAAACCAATGCACAAGTCATCAAGTTCTTTGATTACGCATTCAAAAACGGTGACAAAGCGGCTGAAAAGCTCGGCTACATCCCTCTTCCGGTTGAAACAACGAACCTTGTTCGCGAATACTGGGCTGAGACTAAATAACTTTCTCTCTCACCACCCTTTTTGGGTGGGTACCTTTAAGCATATACGGTATGTTTAGAGGTGCCCTTGTGGCACGTAAACTCTCTTCTCCTTCAATTCCTTAAGTTTTACGAGTTCGTCCTTGCGTAGGCGTTCGGACTCGTGTTTAATCGCCCTGATTTACCTCTAGTTAACCCTCTTGTAACCCCTGTGTAATGTAACAATCACGTAATCAAACTTCTCTACAATGACACCATTAAAAAACAGGAGTGATTCTTATGAAAAAAGTTGCATTATCTGCCCTTGCTGCGGCGATGATCAGTGGCGTTGCATCAGCCGATGCGTTGACCCTCTATAGTGATCCTAAAACAGGACAAGTTTACACAACTCCGGGCGAAGGCCGTGTGGAGATGGGTGACTTCGTAAGTGCAAAAGAAGTTGATATGCAGCTTCGTGATATCGAATCAAAAGGTTCTGAATATCAAGATAAAATGTCTAAATACGTAAACGTGAAATCAAAAGCGAAAAGCCTTGAATTCAGCGGTACGCACTACCTCGGATTTACAACGGCTGAGCCGGAAACCAAAACTGCTACATACGGGCGTTCATCAGGCTTTGAAATGCGCCGTAACTACGTTCAAGTAAAAGCGTATTTCAATGATAAAGATTATGCGCGTGTAACTTTGGATACGACAAAAGAATTGGCAAGTTCTGTAGGGACATCTGCGGATGATGATACAAGTTTGAAAACATCTCAAGGGGGCGGTTATGCGGATGTTTTCGTAAAATACGCATACCTCTATTTGGATAAAGTTCTTCCGTATACCGGAGTTGAGATGGGTATCGTTCACCGTCCATGGATCGATTATGAGGAGCATAATGCATGGCATTACCGCTCATTTAACAAAGTTGCGTTAGAAGAAAAAGCAACGGCTACAGAAGCGGGTGTTGACCTAATCAACTCTGCGGATTTCGGGGTCAATTTCCAAACGAAAACAGATATGTTCAGTTCTGAAATCGGTATTTTCAACGGTGAAGGGTATCATGCAGACAAAAGAGCAGGAAACCAACAAAATGATTCACGTCTCTCAGTTGAATGGCGTCTTACCGGTCACTTGATCGGCAGCGGTGAAAAAGTAGGCAAAAATGACCGTACTAAAGATACGTATTTGAATATTTCAACGATGGGAATTGTTTCACATAACCATAAAGATGATAACGTTTCTATTGGTGATTCATCAGAATACGATCGCACATTTTACGGGGTCCATGCCGTTTATAACCAACCTGAATTCTTGATCGCGGCACAATACGTACAAGCGGAAGATGATGTTCGCCTCGCAACGGGTACCGATTCTGAGTACGATTTGTTATCAATCAATGCGGAGTTTCGTCCATTTACAGATTGGACAATCATCGGACGTTATGATGATTACAAAAAAGAGAGCAAAACAGCCGCCGGCGTAAAAACAGTTTCGTATGAAGGGACTAAAAAAATCGCGGCACTTGCATACAAATATAACAAAAACGTAAGTTTCATCGGAACTGCTAAATTTGTTGATGAAGAAAATTCAGTCGGTATCGATAACGGTAACTCAAAAGATGTTTACATGTTGACTACCGAATTGAAATGGTAATTCTTTAACCCATTTTACACTTCTCCTTCTTCTCCCGCAACGGCGGGAGATATTCTCTCTTTACCCCCTTTTTATCTCTTTTTCTCTATGATTTGAAACAATACTTATTTTATGGATATGTTTAGTGTCAGCGAGAGGGTATTTTCTATCATCAGCTTAAGAATTTCTAAACATAAAAAATACTTAAGGTTACTATAACATCGTTTGCACTATTATCCCAAAAGTTAAACAAGACTAAATTAGTCTTTTATTAGAAACCTATGACAGGAGCTTACAATGCAAGTCTATTTGGACAACAACGCAACAACGATGGTTGATCCTGCCGTTACCGAAGCGATGATTCCGTTTTTTAGTGAAATATACGGAAATCCGAACTCTCTCCACCGTTTTGGAACCGCTTCCCATCCTGCGATCACGAAAGCGATCAATCAAATGTACAAAGCGATCAATGCGAGTGATAAAGACGATATCATTTTCACCTCTTGTGCTACGGAGTCAAACAACTGGGTCCTTAAATCGGTGTGGGTAGATAAAATTCTTAACGGCGATAAAAATCATATCGTTACGACCGAAATCGAGCATCCCTCCGTCCTCTCAACCTGTAAATTTCTCGAAGAGCAAGGGGTCAAAGTAACCTATCTTCCGGTAAACGATCAGGGGATAGTGGAAGCGCATACTCTCCGCAGTTTCATCACTGAAAAAACGGCACTTGTTTCCGTAATGTGGGCGAATAACGAAACGGGGATGATTTTCCCGATCAAAGAGATCGGTGAAATTTGTAAAGAGAAAGGGGTTCTTTTCCATAGCGACGGTGTTCAGGCGGTCGGTAAGATCCCTGTGAATATGCAAGAGGTTCATGTTGATTTCTTATCAATGTCCGCCCATAAGTTCCACGGGCCTAAAGGGATCGGAGCTTTATATATCCGAAACTCGGAAGAGCTTACACCGCTATTGCACGGGGGAGAACATATGGGGGGGCGCCGATCCGGTACCCTCAATGTCCCATATATTGTAGGGATGGGAAAAGCGATTGAGTTAGCAACTGAGAATATCGCTGAAAAAATGGCCTCCATTCGAGCCAAGCGTGACCGATTGGAAGATGCGCTGCTCTCACAGCTTAGTGATGTCATGGTCGTCGGAAATCGTGATAACCGTACGCCGAATACGATTTTGATCTCCATTCGCGGCGTTGAGGGTGAGGGGATGTTGTGGGATTTGAACAATGCCCTTATCGGTGCCTCTACCGGTTCAGCCTGTGCGTCGGAAGACCTTGAAGCTAACACGGTTATGTTAGCCATCGGAGCGGATAATGAGTTAGCCCATACGGGGATTCGTTTGAGTCTCAGCCGTTTTACAACAGACGAAGAGATTGATTACGTCATTGAGCGGTTTTCAACGGCGGTAAAACGTCTACGCGCGATTTCAAGCTCATACGCAATCGTACAACCCACTCCCGGCGGCGAAGCTGCTGAGTGTGGAATACATCACTAAAGGATTCTATTATGGCAAAAAATGATTTATTGGGCGGATCTCTTTGGGATCAGTATTCCAACAAAGTAACGACATTGATGAACAACCCTAACAATCAAGGGGAGATCACTCAAGAGGAGTGTGACGCGGCAGGACACAAATTGATCGTTGCCGATTTCGGAGCGGAGAGCTGTGGAGATGCAGTTCGTTTGTATTGGGAAGTCGATCCCGCGACCGATACGATTGTCCATTCAAAATTCAAAAGTTTCGGATGCGGTACAGCGATTGCGAGTTCGGATATGATGGCGGAACTTTGTATCGGTAAAACGGTTCAAGAAGCGGTAAAAATCACCAATATCGATGTCGAAAAATCACTCCGCGATGATCCGGAAACACCTGCCGTTCCGCCGCAAAAAATGCACTGTTCCGTTATGGCATACGACGTTATCAAAAAAGCAGCGGGACTTTATCTCGGTGTTGATGAATCAAGCTTTGAAGATGAGATTATCGTGTGCGAATGTGCCCGCGTTAGTCTCGGAACACTTCGTGAAGTGATCAAGCTCAATGATCTTAAAACCATCGAACAAGTGACCGATTACACCAAAGCAGGCGGTTTCTGTAAATCCTGTATCAAGCCCGGCGGGCATGAAGCGCGTGAATACTATCTTGTCGATATTTTGGCGGATGTACGTCGTGAGATGGATGAGGAGAAAATGCGCACAGCGGCAGATGCGGGAAGTCACGGTGATTTCGAAGCGATGACGTTGGTTCAGAAAATCAAAGCGATTGACAGTGTGGTAGATGAATCTATCCGTCAGTTTTTGATTATGGATGGTGGAAATATGGAAGTTATAGATATCAAGGACTCTCCTGATTATATCGATGTCTATATCCGTTATTTGGGTGCATGTAACGGCTGTGCGAGTTCAAGTACGGGGACGTTGTACGCTATCGAAGCGACACTCAAAGAAAAACTTTCTCAGAAAATCCGCGTATTACCAATCTAAACTCCCCCTGATCCAATACCTAGAGCCGTTCCGAAGGCAGAAGTGCTGAGAGGAACGAGCGTTCTTGGATCATGGTATGCTCTTTTGCTACTTTTCTGACTAAACAGAAAAGTAGGTTAGAAGTTCTTATCAAACCAATCGGCTACTTGACTCCGGATCGTATGTCTCAACTGAATCCCCGCAATAAAGTTATTATGCTGTGCTTTGTTCAGCAAGCTCACAAGGGCATTACGTCGTTTGGAGAGGAACGGATGATCGATTTGTCCGGGGTCACCCATGACGACAAGGCGTGTTTCATCGCCCATACGGGTTCCGATGAGCTTTAGGGTGGCGTTAGTCATATTCTGGGCTTCATCAATAATGACAAATTTGCGTGAAATCGTTGTTCCGCGCATATGGGCAATGTCCATTACTTCGATATTGTACTTTTTCATAAATACTTCAGTGGCATTTTCTCTTTTGACCGAGTTGGTATTTCCGGTGTATTCGACGCGAGCATCAATAGAGCGTTTGCTTTGGTGTTCAATCGTAAAATTGACGGCAGAGTAGAGAGGATACATGAAAAAACCGAGCTTTTGTTCCTCATCCCCTTTTCGAAATCCGAGTTCGGCCTGTTGATCATTGGATGTGACGGTATTACGAGCATAAACGATCCCCTCTACAATCCCCTCATCCACTAACTCTAATCCTGCTTGGAGGGCGACGAGGGTTTTTCCCGATCCGGTGGAACCTGAGACGACGGTAACGTAGTTCTGAGGGTGGGTCATCATTGCATAATAGAACTTTTGCTCCAGATTGAGAGGCCGTACGAGCTCTTCGTTAAAATGTTCTCCGAAACGACGGTCAAAGTCACACCATTCGATCTGATTGTTAAAGCAAAATGCATGACGCTGTATACCCGTCTCATACATCTCCGATGAGGTACTGAGGGCTTTTTGGATAAAGGTGAGTTGATCAAAATTATGATGTTGTGCTTCGGTAGGAATGGAAGGGGTCTCTTCGTACTCATAGCTGTAAGAGAAATCGATTTGTTCCGGTGCCTCAACACTGCTGTTTCGAATACTTTGGGTTTGAATCCCCCGAATCTCTGCGGCGATACGAAACGACATATCGTTACTGAGCAGCGTTAGATCATAGTCGTCGGCGATCTCAGCGATTTTGGCGTCATTGATCCCTTTGGGTTCGGTGAAATTGTGAGAAACCCGATAGTTTTCACGATGAACGATAAAGAGATCGATAAGATTTGCCTCTCCTCCATGTAGGGAGCGATCATAATTGAGGGCTAGTCGGTAGTAGCGGTCATTTTTACACGCATCTACATCAACATGTTTTCGGACACATTCGGGAAGCTCTATAAAGCTGATAGGCTCCCCCCACGCCGCATCGGCGAGACGGAAAAACTCACGTGCCTGAAACCCTGCTTCAGAGCGCATATCATCTTTTTTGCTGTTAAGCTCGGCTAAAACGATATTAGTGATAACGATACCGTTTTGGTTCTCGTCACTGATTCGTAAAATGTTGGTGGGATCATCTAGGATAACGGAAGTATCGAGGAGGTAGCAGTTTTGAGCTGGACTCATCACAAAGAACCCTTTTTATAGGAATTCTCTATGGTAGCAAAAGTAATCTTAAGTGTAGTAGTTCTTAATGCCGTTCATCGTACTTCCCATATTAAGGAGTACCATATCGGCAATAACGAGTGCCGCCATCGATTCACACACGATGGAGCCTCGTACGGCGACACAAGGGTCATGTCGCCCTTTCAGTGAGACATGGACACTCTCATTATCAGTGTTGACACTCTCTTGATCGATAAAGATCGAAGGGGTCGGTTTGAAGTGAATGCGTAACACTATGTCATCTCCGTTACTCATTCCTCCGAGGATTCCTCCTGCATGATTGGTTTTAAATCCCTTCGGGGTGATGGGGTCATTGTTTTGGCTGGCGAGCAGTGCACTGCTATGAATCCCCTCTCCGATTTCGACCGCTTTGACGGCATTAATTCCCATCATCGCTTCGGCCAATACGGCATCGAGTTTGTAATAAAGCCCTTGCCCCAATCCGATAGGGAGGTTTGAAATTTTAATGGTTGCAACACCGCCGACGGAATCATGTCCGTTTTTCGCGTCCAAAATCGCCGCTTTTTGAGCCTCTTCAACGTTTTTATCGAGAGCATAAATGAGGCTATTTTTTGGATAATTAAAATCGAGGGCTTGGGCTTCGATACCATGAATAGCACTAATACCGCTTTGAACACTAATACCGAGTTGCGCAAGCATCAGTTTCGCTATTGCACCCCCCGCAACGCGCGCCGCCGTTTCACGTGCACTTGATCTTCCGCCGCCGCGGTAGTCGCGAAGACCGTATTTGTGAAAATAGGTAAAATCGGCGTGACCCGGACGGAAGATATCTTTGACATTAGAGTAATCGCCGCTTTTTTGGTCAGTGTTGTAAATGACTAAGGTTATCGGGGTTCCGGTGCTAAGTCCCTCAAAGGTACCGCTGAGAATTTCGACTTTGTCCTCTTCTTTGCGGGCGGTGGCGAACTCATTTTGTCCCGGTTTACGGCGATCCAGTTCGCTTTGGATATACGCTTCATCGATCACCAATCCGGCAGGGACACCGTCGAGAACGCAGCCGATCGCTTTGCCGTGGGATTCACCGAAGGTTGTTATACTAAAACGCTCGCCAAATCGGTTCATTTAAGCTCCTTTGATAGCATGCCAAGCGCAATTTGTGCCGCTTCTTGCTGCGCTTGTTTTTTACTTTTTCCCTGCGCGGAGGCGTACCGTTTGCCGTCAATGATGACGGCGACTTCAAACTCTTTTTTATGGTCCGGTCCGTGTGCGGCGATGAGTTGATATTCGGGCGTTGTGCCGTAGTGGGCTTGAGTAAGCTCTTGGAGGGAGGTTTTATAATCTTTGAAGAGGGAGTCGAGAGAAATATCGGGATGAACATGTTCAAGTAGAGAGATTGTGATATCTTGTACTTTACCCAAGCCGGTTTCGAGATACATTGCCCCCATCAGGGCTTCAAAGGCATTGGAGAGGAGCGAGCTTTTGGTGCGGCCGCTGTTGTTCTCTTCCGCATTGGAGAGATAGATATATTCCCCCAAGTTCAGATAGGTGGCTAAAGAGGTAAATCCCCCTTCATTGACGAGTGAGGCGCGCATTTTAGAGAGTTTTCCCTCATCAAAGCCGCGAAATTTTTTATAAAGGTATTCTCCGACGATCAAATCGAGTACCGCATCCCCTAAAAACTCAAGTCGCTCATTATTGTAGGGCTGTTTGTAGCTTTTATGCGTCAGCGCTTCAATAAGGAGCTCTTTGTTTTGAAAGGTGTACCCTAGATGTTCTTGCAGGGCTTCTAAGTTGTTCATTTGTTGTTTAGTCCTTCTTTAAATTTTTCAGCCTCTTCGCGGGCGATCTGGTCGCATTGTTCGTTTTCGATGTGACCGTTATGTCCTCGTACCCAAACCCCTTCAATACGGTGTTGCGCGGAGACGCGGATATACTCTTGCCACAGATCAGGATTTTTGACTTTAGCGAAGTTGCGTTTAATCCACCCCTCCAACCATTCGTTGATCCCTCGAATCACATAGCTCGAATCGGAGATAACGGTTACTTCACATGGCTCTTTGATCGCCCTTAAACCTTCAATGACTCCGAGAAGTTCCATCCGATTGTTGGTCGTATGCGCTTCCCCGCCACGGATGATCCGCTCTTTATCTCCGTAGCGTAGAATTGCTCCGAATCCGCCTGGTCCAGGATTACCAAGTGCCGAACCGTCACTGAAGAGAGTTATTTTCTTCAAACCGTTCCTTTGAGAGATTCATAATACTTTGCACAGAATCGATCGCATGGCAGTGCGGACAACGGTGAAACGGCAAAAACGAGATTTGTTTACACTCATGACACGTATATTCAAACTGCAATGTAGCCTTTGCCGCGCCGCAACGTCGTAGAGCGATCAGGGTATCGAGTTCGAAAACCGAACTCCCCTCCGCCAAGTCGAGTGACCCTTTTGAGCTAAAGAGCTCGCGCAGGTAGGTGTTACTTGAAATTATATCCAAATCGAGATTTTCATCTCTGAGCCGCCATAAAATATCACTTAGGCGCATACTTAGAGATTGATCGTAGAGTTTCCATGCAAGCATCGGGCGATAGGTGAAAAGCCACTCATAAATCATGTATCCGAGGCGACGATGGGTTTGGTAGATTTTTACCAACCGATCGGCTTTTTCATCCATGTCGATTTGATGATCTCCTATGAGGATACGACATTCGAGATAGAGTTTTTCGCTGACGCTATCGGGGGAAATCTCATGGAGTGATTCCATCACTTCAAGTGCTTTATCGTATTGCTGAAGTTGCTCATATATAAGCACTAAAAAGTGTAATGCCTGAGGTGTTCGGGGTGCATTGTGCAAAATCTGTAGGAATGTTTGGCGAGAACGCTCTAAAAAACCGGCCTTGAAAAAACTTTTCCCGAGCAGCAACAGGGCATCTTTTTGGAAAATGGGATCACGGTTTTTGGCGAGGAGGGCGTGATAAATCTCCACACTTTTTTCGTAATTCCCCTGATGCTCGAAACTTTGCGCCAATAACAGCCACGATTCGCTGCTTAGGGAGTTCGTTTGTACCTGTTCGGTCAGTTTTTCACCCTCACCGATCGATTCGAATTTTCCTAAAAAAGATTCGAGATCCCGATGCTCACGCGCACTTTTATACCGCCCCCACCAATAGCTTAAAAAGGAGAGGATGAAAAGGAGGATAAAAAAGACGACGATACCGAAAAGTGGATCGCGAAATTCAATAAAAAATGTGTCCATGTCGTATTATAGCTTTTGATACGTGATTTCGCGAATAGTTCTGCTTTTTGAATCGATTCGGTAGAGTAGCGAGGGCTCCTCGGGGTAGTGGCAGAGATTTTCGGTACAAAGAGTCGTTTCATTCAAAGGGAGCAGGTCGCCTATTCCCAGCTCCTCTTTGTTTTTAATAAGAGGTGAAAGTATGTGGATAGAGGCTATTTTCTTACCTGAAGAATCGGAGACGATATGTGCCAGTATATGCTTACTTCGTTTCATTTGAAAAATAATTTCAGATTTGTCGGGAGAGATTTGACTCAATTTTTCAAATTCAAATCCGCTAAGGGTTGTATTTACCTGATTAAATGGAGTGTCGGCATGGAGTGCACCGAGACCTTCTTCACTAATGGTTAGCGGATAGGGTAACGGTTCGTTTGGAACACCACATCCGATAAAGATGAGAGGTAAGAGACTAAAGAGAAGACGGCAGTTCAAAAAAGACGCTCTATCATAAGCTGGAGGGAGACACGTCCGTTCCACTCATTTTTATTGACGGTATAGCTACACGAGATTTTTTTATCCTCGGGACACTCTAATATCCGCCGAAATGCGATGAGCTCCAACGTTTTTTGGCTGATACGTGAAGGTCGAAGTTCAATACGGCTATGCGATTGGTCACTTCCGAAAAGTTTCACCGTTATAACATCGGCATTGCGGATTAAAAATCTCGGGCGGGGATTCCCCTCTCCGTAAGGCTCAAATCTCTCTAAAAGTTCAAGGAGTTGAAAATTGATCATCTCCTGCTCTAACTCCCCGACAATATCATTGAGGGGGATAAAGTCAGCAGAATTGACATTTTTAGCGATTTCGTTAATTCCCTTCCGAAATATTTCCACATTCTCCGCACTCATGGATAAACCCGCTGCCATTTTATGTCCGCCGAATTTGGCTAGGAGGTGCTCTTGGGATTTGATAAGGGTGTAGAGATCGACGTTTCCGATGCTTCGACCGGACCCTTTGGCAATGCCGTTATGGAGGCTCAGGACAATAGCTGGTTTTTGAAAATGGCTGACGATACGCGAGGCGACGATCCCCACGACTCCCTCATTCCAGTGCTCGCCGGCGACAACGATGATTGTATCTTCGGTATGGACGTGAATCATCGCCTCTGCCGTTGTTTGCGCCTCAGTCTCTTTACGCAAAGTATTTAGGGAGGTTAGAAGCTCAAACTGATGGTATGCCCGCTCGGAGGTATCGGCCAGTAAAAAATCGAGGGCGATGGAGGCGTCTTCGAGGCGACCTGCGGAGTTGATGCGAGGGGCGATTTGAAAAGCGACATCTTCTGAGGAGATGGTGGAGTGGTTTAGAAAATCGCGGATCATCACAAACGGAGAGAGAGAAGAGCGGCTCATCATCTCCAATCCCGTTTTGACTATAGCGCGGTTAATTCCAACGAGAGGCATCACATCGGCGATAACCGCGAGCGCCAAAAAGGGGAAAAATTGGCGCATATCGATTGACAGACTAAGTTCTTGTTTAAGCAGTCCCATAAGGAGCCACCCGACCTGTGCACCACATATCTCTTTGAACGGATAGGGGCAGTCGAGTTGTTTGGGGTTGATGATGGCATAGGCATCGGGCAGCACATCTCCGGGGGTGTGGTGATCGGTGATGATCAGATCGATTCCTCTATTCTTACAAACTTCAGCTGCTTCGAGGGCATTAATCCCGTTATCGACGGTAAAAATAACATCGGCATCGAGCCGTTCCAGTACATTTTTAGAGACGCCGTATCCATCGGTAAATCGGTTGGGTATCGTCATGATGAGGGGGTAGGGGATGAGGTCGAAAAAACGTTTGACGATTGCGGTTGAGGTGACGCCATCGACATCATAATCTCCTACCAATGCGATACGCTCACCGTTGCGAATAGCACGGGCTAAACGCTCAGAGCCTTTTTGGGCATCTTTGAGAAGACTCGGGTGGGGAATATCGGAGAGTTTTTCACTTTGCGCCTCAAATCGGCGCGCTAAAAAATCTCCCAGTGTGCTATGGTTGAGAAGAGGTACCTCAGGCAGGGTTGGCATGGGTAAAAGTTGCTTTTACAAAGCCGAGAATCGAGGCATTCGGACTTTGGAGGCGTGAAGTAAATTCAGGATGGAACTGTACCCCTAAAAACCATGGATGTCCCGGAATTTCTACCGCTTCGATAAGACCGTGCGACTCTCCCGTTACGAGCATTCCGGCCTTTTCTAACGCTTCGCGATAAGTAGGATTGGCTTCGTAGCGGTGACGATGGCGCTCATGGATAAGCGGTTCGTTGTTATAGGCGGCGCGGAGGTTTGAACCCTCTTTTGTTTCACACGGATATTCACCCAAACGGAGCGTTCCCCCCATCGGAGAGCGGTGGGTTCGGAGCTGTGTTTCGCCCGATTGGTCGATGAAATTATCGATCAAGTAGATCATCGGATGGGTTGTGTGAGGATTAAATTCGATGGAGTTGGCATCCTCATATCCTAACACGTTACGGGCATATTCGACGACCGAGAGTCTGTCTCTTATACACAT
>JAGXFM010000025.1 GCA_024637215.1 Sulfuricurvum sp. | reverse complement strand
GTCAACGTCTCGAAGCATAGCCCCGAACCGTTTAACCTACTTAGTTTTCAATGATCGCAAACTCAAACTCAATACCTTAACTCAAGGCTCATCAGCGTTTGTGGACGGGAATTATAGGGGAAATCATATAAAATGTCAAGAGGTAAAAGGAGAAAATTACTAGAAAATAAAAAGAATCCGGTTCTAGTTGTAGACAACCGATACATAACCGGTCTCCGGACGTACTATAATCGTCGCATTTCCCTCATTTTCATGGACTAATGTAATATTACAATCAGAAGTAAGTAAATATTGATTCATATTTGTAATTGGTGGATTTGCACTTGTGATATAAAAATAAGGACGTCCTAATGCATTGAATGACAATTCTTTGCCAGTACCATTGCCTTTGCAGTTTGCAGAAAACGTAACACTCACAATTGAATACTCCTTTTTAAGATCGGTAATATCACTATTTCCATCTAATGAGTCACCGCTTAATGGATCAGTAGCAACCTCTTTATGAGTGACACTATCTGAATTTCCATTATGATCTGTATCACAATAAATTTTATACCATACATTAGAAGCGGTAGAAACAAATTCAATCTGCCAATTTTCACGAAACCATAATTGATCCAAAGGATCAAACTTATCATCTATCATAGCAAGATGCTGCGTATATTGAATGTGCCCTGCAACTTGTTCTGCTGCTTTTTGCAATGAGTTGGAGGTAAAACTCGGCATAGCCAAAACTGACAAAATACCTATTACTATAATGACAAATACCAATTCAAGCATCGTAAAAGCAAAACGTTTCATCTATAGAAACCTTTAGAAATCAAAATTTATCAAAAAACGATTATAACTAAAAATGAAGGAGTGGAAGAAAGAGAGATTCTATCCCCACAAAACATGGGGATTATAGAAAAAGAATTAAATTTCGTCAGCGAGTTCGACGTTGTAGAGGATATCATCGGTCGGATGGCGATACATCGGCATACCGAGACGTTTCTCATCCAAAATGTGACCGATAAATCCGATTGAACGACCCACTACGAAGAATGCATTCAAAGCACCTGCTTCGATGAAGCCGTCAATATCAGACTCAGAATAACCAAGTGCACGCCACATATCGACCATCAAGATACCGATAGTACCGTCAACGTTCAGGATTAAGTTATCTTTTTTCGACGTGGTCAACTTTTCGACTTCAAGGGCAAAATCAAGCAATGGTGTTGCAGGGAAGTGCTCTGCCGCATATTTTTTCAATCCCGATACACGAAGGTCAGGATTACGAACCGATTTGATACGGTGACCGATACCCGAAATGGTTTTACCCTCTTTCTTCATATAATCGATAAACTCTGCCGGAGACATACCACGGTCGTTTGCGTATTTGAAATAACGTGCCGCATCGTCAATCGCACCACCGAAACGTGGTCCGATGGTCAAAAGTCCCGTTACGAGTGAACTGATAACGTCTTTCCCTGCACGAGCAGTCACTTTTGCATTGTGGGCACCTGAAACGGCAGGACCGTGATCGGCAACGGTTTTGATAACCGTCTCAAGATAATCGGTTGCCCATTTCGGGTAACGTTTTTTGAACCAAAGGAGTGAAATAACATCACCGATTCCAAAACCTGTCTCAGGTGTTGCCACTGAACTGATTGGATAACCTGCGTAGGTTGCTTCATCACCACGGTCATCAGAGATCGTACAAATGAACTCTTTTTTACGGCGTACTTTTGGTACTTCACGTAATTCCGGTTCAACAATCTCACCGATAGTACCTGCTGCGCGAAGTTTTCCGTAGACTTCCGCGATTGTGTGTGGAAGATCGTTGAAGCTCGCAGGGACATGAATACCTGCCGCTGCCATTGCCGTATTTTTAGCTGCAGCTGTTTCAGCATCCGCATTTGCCGAAGCACCTGCGTGACCGAATTGAACACCTGAGCTGAAATGTTTAGCGATGGTACCGATACACCATGCGATGATCGGCTTTTTGATCTTGCCCGCTTTTACTGCTTCGATCACTTTATACTCTTCTGTCCCCCCTACTTCGCCGAGAAGAACCATATATTTAACTTCAGGGTTACTCTCCATACGAAGAAGATTATCGATAAATACCGATCCGACAAATCGGTCTCCACCGATTGCAACACCCTCAGCGATACCGTCAGCATTGATACTGACGATGTTGGAAAGTTCATTGAACAAACCGCCTGAACGGGTTACAAGTCCACATGAACCTGCACGGTGCAATTTAGAGTTAATAATATTTTCGATGGTTCCGCCGACATTTGCGATTTTGAAACCGCCCGGTGCAATACCGCCGACCGTAGCCGGTCCGATCACAACAACACCCGCATCACGAGCCGCTTGGTTCATTTTACGAGCAAGTCGCTCAGGAATCCCCTCAGCCGTAACCATGACGGTTTTGAACTGCCCTTTAAGAGTGATCGCTTCCATCGTAACGTCATACGCGGTACGAAATGATCCGAAGTTTAAAAGAACGTCTGCATTAGGAAATGCTGCTGCCGCTTCAGTCGTGTTACGGAAAACCGGAACCATAATCTCATCGGGACCATAGAAAAATTTCTCAAATTTATTACCTGACGTTGGAGCAACGATTGCCGCAACTGAGGGTTTTGTGCGATTGATAACATAGTCATAATCCAACATACGTTGGATAGCGCTCGCGTTGTTGTTCCAAAAAATTGCTTGTGTATCTTTTGTAAATAAAGCACCCATCATTCTCTCCTTATTTCTCTAAAGCCATACGGACAATGTCAGTGACATGCGTTTCTGGCCCATAAACTTCGATATAGAGACCCAAACGGTCTGCTGCTTCTTTAATATCTTTAAGACCTTTTTCATAGTTCGGTCCGCCGCGGCGTACATAAATACGTGTATTATGCTCTTTCATACGATCTGCATAGGTTTCAAACGATTGGATAATTCCGGTAAATGTTTTTGCGACATCGGTAAAGTTGGCAATCGCACCGCCGATGATAAGGATTTTATCGCGCCCTTTCGGATCCTTGTGGCGTGTCATCAAATCCAATACGGTATCCGCATAAAATTTGGTTTCACCCGTTGTCGGTCCGCCCGAATACTCACCGTAGTTCGCAAGATCGGCTACATTTCCTGATAGGTCTGCAATCGTATCGGCATATACAACCGATGCACCGCCACCTGCAACCATGGTCCAAATGCGCCCCATCGGATTAAGGATCGTAAGTTTCAATGAAGCACCCGATTTCGAGTCTGCTTCTGCAATTGCTTTTTCTTCCGGAGATTGATCTTCCATCCCAAACGCTGTCGGGAACTCGGCCCCGCACCATGATTCACCCATCATAAATCCTGCGGTATCATCAAGACGTGCAACAAGGTCAAGAATATGCATATCGTTACCGATCATAACGATTGGATTGATTTCAAGATAAGCGAAGTTCAAATCGCGATAGAATTTGTAAAATTGCTCAGCAAAAGTGATAAAGCGCTCTTTATTTTCCGCCGGAATTCCTGCAGGAACGTTTGCACGGATCAAATGTGCAATATTTGCATCATCCATCGTGATCGGAATCGTTACTTCATTAACTTTCTCTTCCCATCCCTCTTCAACTTCCATACCGCCCTCAGCCGATAGATAAAGTACATCGTCTTCACCGACCGTCGTTGCTGAAATATAGTACTCTTGATCTTGAGAGTGCGGAGTGAACGGCTCAACAATAAAATGGGTCAATGTTCCATGTTGACCGGAGAGAAGCGTCGTTTCGTGAGAAATTTTTTCATCAATCCATTTGGCAGCTTCTTCAAGAGTGACATCACCCGGTTTATTGGTTTTAAACAATACAAGATCATTTTTACCCCGTTTACCGAATAGCATATCCGGCTTTGCTACAAGAGCTTCTTGTTTTAACCACTCAAATCCGTGTTTTTGCGCACATGCGCGTAATTCATCACCATTGGTTACCAATACTGATTTAAAACCGTAATGAAACCCACTGAAGTATTTTTCCCAATGTTTAGAGAAAATTGCTTTACCATCGTATTCACGAATCGCTCTTTGAGCCATTGCAACTCCTTCGAATAATCTATTTAACGAAAATTATATCATTTATAGGGAATTTGAATGACTTCTCGGAAGTTTTTGCAGAAAAAAGATGATTATTTGTTTACTTTGGTAACATACATCTCATAAATTGGCTTTTTAATGTAACTTATTGTAACTTTTTTACTTCTCGGAGCCATCTCATTCTCCAAACGATACTCCTCACAGTGTGTGATTCCGTAAAAACGGAGACGTAATTGAAGTTTCTCATTTCCTGCATCAATGCATTTGATATTATCATGATGTAACACTGCCGAAAGTTCTTTCGCAACATGCATCGGATAAGAGAAATGGTGTGTCGGATTATTTAAAAAGCGATAAAAATAGTGGTTAAAAAATACCGCTAATACATTGAGGACTAAAAGGGTAAACGCCGTATAAAAAAGGAAGCGGTACCGTCCACGGAATTCACGTAAGCGAATACGATAGGTGTGTAAAAAAGTTTGTGCCGCGAGCGGTAACGCCAAAAGTAAAAAGGGGGCGAAGGTTTGAATTTCTACTTTTTGCCGAAATGAGAGCAACAAGGAAATCATAAAGGCACTCATCGCAATCATCCAAATTAGATCCCACTCCTTGGAAATCATACGACGATACAGAACATAAAAAAGATAAAGAAAGACAATAGGTGAAAATATGGCCGTATACACACCCAGAGCATCCAAAAAACGACTCTCCGGCGATCCCCCGACATGTATCCCATAGACGCTGAGAGAAAATATTAAAGCTACCACTCCGAATAAAGTATACAGATACTCTTTTCGGTAAAGACCATAAAGAGCTATTGCAAAGAAAAGATAAGCAAATGCAGGATCAATGACAACAAGGATAGGGATCAGTCCCAAAGCATAGCGTCCAAAATTAAGATGAATGTACACAAAAAGGAATAATGAGGCAATAACTAATCCCGCATTATCCACAATCAAAGCCGCACTCGTGACACCGGGGAGAAGGATATAAATGAGAACGATCCATAAACGATCATGCTCCCGTGAAACATAATGTTTTGAAATGCCGTAAAGTAACACGACCGAAAGCAGATGAAGTACAATCATCGGCACTCTAAGCATATAATCATTTTGTCCGAAAAAATGGAGCGAAGAAGAGATTAGCAGTTGTAAAGGGGATACTTCACCGTATAAAATTTGCGCTTCATGATACCCGATAGAGAGCCCTTTTATTTGCAAAACAAGGACTAAAAAATTAACCCCTAAGAGTGCTAAAAAAAGAACTTTTTCTCTCATAGTTTCAAAAAGTTGTTCAGTATCTCATGTCCGAATTCACTCATAATCGATTCTGGGTGAAATTGAACACCGTAGATAGGTTTATCTTTGATCTCTAATGCCATAATTTCATGGTCATCTTCACTATACGCCGTCGGAATAATCACATCGGGGAGATTTTCCTGCTCAACAATCAATGAGTGATAACGTGTAGCGGTAAACATCTCCGGTAATTTATTAAAAATAGGGGTATCTCCCGAACGAATCATTTTAGACGTTTTCCCGTGCATCATCCGATTGGCGCGTACCACATTAGCACCAAACGCCTGTGCGATGCTTTGATGTCCCAAGCAAATTCCTAAAATAGGTACTTTATCGGCGAAATGACGAATTACATCGAGTGTCACTCCCGCATCATCAGGGGTTGCAGGGCCCGGAGAGATGATGATTTTTTCGGGATGCAACGCTTCGATCTCTTCGACCGTGAGTTCATCGTTACGGATAATTTTCAAATCAGCCCCAAGTTCCAAACAATACTGAACAATGTTGTAGGTAAAACTGTCATAGTTATCAATCATTAAAATCATCGCTGTTCCTCACCATGCTTTGATTGTATTATACAGGCTATCACGTTCGATCGGCTCAAAACCGCTGTTCTTTATTAGAGCAACGAACTCTTCAAGATTGACACCATTCGCACTTTTGGCTCCGGCAGCAGAGTTGATCGACTCGCGCTCGATCGTACCGTCAAGGTCATTCGCCCCAAACTCTTGGGCGACAAGTGCCAGATTTACCGTTGAAGTGACCCAGTAAGCTTTGAGGTTAGAGACATTATCGAGAACAATACGGCTAATCGCCATAGTTTTGAGAATTTCATGTGCCGTAATCGACTCTTTGACGTTCAAAAAGTTGTTCTCGCTTTGATACACCAGAGGGATAAAGCAGTTAAACCCCCCTGTTGCATCTTGCAAGTCTCGAATACGGATCATATGATCGATCCGATGATGTCGCTCTTCAACATGACCGAAGAGCATAGTTACATTGGATTTCATCCCACGTTCGTGCCATTTGCGGTGGATTTCGAGCCACTGTGCGGAAGTAACTTTCCCTTTGCAGATGTAATCGCGTACTTTCTCGTCAAAAATCTCCGCACCGCCTCCGGGCATCGAGTCAACCCCGTTGGTTATCATGAGATCGATAATCTCATCGTAGCTTTTGCCGTACTCTTCGGCGAGAAAATGGACTTCCGCCGCTGTGAGGGCTTTGATATGGAGGTTGGGATGGCGAGCTTTTATTTTACTGAATACTTCGAGATACCACTCCAATCCCGTTTCAGGATTGTGGGCAGAGACGATATGAACTTCCGAAATACCGCGCGCAACGATATCATCCGTAATCGTCAAAATTTCTTCATGGCTCATCGTATAAGGGTTCGGATTTTTACGGCTTGCGCTGTAGGCACAAAATTTACAAATGTCTTTACATACATTGGTCGGATTGATGTGACGGTTGATATTAAAATAGGTACGTTTACCGTGTAATGCTTTACGACGCTCATCCGCAAGTTCGCCAAGGGTAAAGAGGTCTAAATCATAAAGTGCGACCGCTTCCTCGAAACTCAGACGTTCATGTCGTTTTACTTTTGCTATCAAATCCATTGTTTATTCTTTATTGCTTATTTTTTGGCGCATTATAGCAAAAGAAAAACGGTACAATATCTTCAAAAAGTAGTTACTATGAGCATCAGCGAACAGATTGAAGACCTCATCGAGCGTAATGCAAGCGATTTTGAGATATCTAAACTTTTTAAAACGTATATTTCCGATTATAAAAATTCACTTTTGGAACTCTTTGAACGTAATCAGGGAAAAGATTTTCTTGTCATTCACACCAAAACACTTGATTCCATTGTCTCTCTCATGTATAAAACGATCCTGCGACGGATGTTTGGAAACTATCTGCCGATGCGCAGCTCCATCCCTATCGCTTTCATCGCACTTGGGAGCTACGGTCGAGAGCAGCTCTGCGTCCACAGTGATATCGACCTCATGATCGTGTATGAAAAAAACGACGGATACAATACCGCTTCCATCATCGAAAAATTTCTCTATTTAGCATGGGATGCAGGGCTTAAACTGGGCCATCGTGTTCATGATGTCAATGACTTATTGAGTGCATCACGGGAAGATATTACCATCAAGACAGCACTCATGGAGTCGCGTCTCATCATTGGTTCCCCCTTTACGTGGAGTGTCACACAAAACCGTTTAACCCTTATCCGAAATGATGACCCAAAAACGTTTATACTGGCTAAAATTGAAGAAGCCGATATTCGTCGTCGAAAATTTCCTTTTTCAATGCAACCTCATATCAAAGAGGGGGTAGGTGGATTACGTGATTCGCAACTGCTTTATTGGATAGCAAAAACCATTTATGGCGTCAATAGTCTCAAAGAGCTCAGCAATGAACTCTTTAGCGATGAACACTACCGTGATTATAGGATTGCTCTTGAGCTGCTCTTTCGCGTCCGTAGTGCCCTCCATCTGCTCAGCGGCAAACAACAAGATCAACTCGTTCTTGATTACATGCCGCGCATCGCACAAATGCTTGGGTTTAGTGACGAGCGTAAACTGGTCAGTCGGTTGTTGGAAGCGCAATGGCGGATTAATAATTTCACTCAGATTTATGTCAAAAAGATGGCTCGCCTTTATCTCAATGATCCTACTCAAATTTCAGCACTCCGTGCAGGGAGACTCCAAAAAGGATTCTACCGTATCGACGCAACACTCTACGCTTCCTATAACATCGCAACCCCTCCCATCGACACTCTCTTGGAGTTACTGGTTAATCTCGAAGATCGTGAATGGAATTTTGATTCCAGTGTTCTGTTTCATTTCACCTACACCCACATCAAACATCCGCTCAAAGTGAAAACCTACACATTATTGCGTAAGCTCTTTGAACGCCAACATTTTTACGTCATTGTAAAACTCTTTTATGATGCGGGAATTTTACATCACCTCATCGGCGCGTTTAAGAAAGTACTTCATTTACCGCAATTTGACGGGTATCACCATTACCCTGTCGATTTACACTCGATTAAATGCATTGAAGCCCTTGAAAATATTCAAGACCCGTATGTCGAAGCACTTTATCATCCTCTAAATACATCGGATAAGCTCCTCCTCAAAGCAGCTATACTTTTACATGATACCGGCAAAGGGCGCAAACAAGATCACTCTGAAGTGGGGGCAAAACTTATCGTCCCATTCCTCAAAAATTTGAAACTTCCAACTCCGCAGTTCGAGCGAGGAGCGCTTCTCGTACGATACCATGTTTTAATGAGCAACGTCGCTTATCGTGAAAATCTTTACAACGAAAAAACCCTCTACCAATTTATGTCCAAAATCAAAACGCCGGAGAATCTAACCCTTCTTTATATTCTGACCTATGCCGATATTAACGGTGTGGGGAGTGGAACCTATACCAGTTTCGGTGCAAATCTACTCCATGAACTCTATGAAGCTTCCCTTGAAATCGCCTCCCAAAATGATCGGATTACCGATGCTATTAAACGTGAAAATAAAGAAAAACGTCTGATCCACGATCCTGAATTTATTCAACTCTCGAAAATTGAGCAGAAAAAACTCCTCTCCATCGAATCCAACCTTTTCTTTTTCAAACATACCCCTAGTGAAATTATCAATATTTCCAAAGAGGCCTTTGAATGCCAAACCTTTACCTATCAACTTAACATCGAAGGGGGACTTGTCATCCACATTTTCCGTCGTATCCCTCTGAATCTTGGGTACTTATTAGGAAAACTCAGCTATCTTGACGTAGCATCAATGGATATTTTCACCCTTTTTGACGGGATCAAATACTTTAAAATCGAATTTTTACAACGCCCGTTAGAGGGGACAATGGAGCAAATTCAGATTATCGTCGAAGAGGCGTTTGATATGACTAAAAAACTGACCCTCGCTAAACCGATCATTAAACCGAATGAAATTACTCTCGATTGTGACCACTCTATTCATTACGCACAACTCAATCTCAACACAACAAATCAACGGGGGCTTTTGGCCTATTTTGTCCAATGTTTCGATGAAGCACAGATCAATATCGCAACTGCTAAGATCCATACCAACAAAAATATGGCACGTGACCACTTCTTAATTGAAAAACAAAATAGAATGTGCGATAATGCGCGCGAAATAATTGCTAAATTGGTAGGAGAATAACTATGTGCGGTATCGTCGGATATATCGGAGTCAAACCGGTTAAAAAGATATTGATCGACGGACTTCGAGAACTCGAATATCGCGGTTACGACTCTGCAGGGATCGCGGTCTTGCAAGAGGGACATTTTTCCCTTTTTAAAGCGGTCGGAAAACTCATTAACCTTGAAGAAAAAGCCCAAAATTATGAGAGTACCGGTTTTTCTGTCGGAATCGGACATACACGATGGGCAACCCACGGCAAACCTACTGAACTCAATGCCCATCCGCATTTAGGGCAAAATTCATATGTTGTTCATAACGGTATCATCGAAAACTACCAAGAACTTAAAACAATGCTTACCGCGCAAGGGGTTCAATTTTTAAGTCAAACCGACACCGAAGTGATCGTCCATCTCTTTGAGTATCAACTCAAAAGTGCCTCAAGTCCGTTTGAAGCGTTTAAACAAACCCTCTCACAGCTCCAAGGAGCGTATGCGATACTGCTCGTCAACGCCGATGTTGAGGGGACAATTTTCTTTGCTAAACACGGCTCTCCGATGATTATCGGGCGTAACAAAGAAAATGAGACCCTTTTCGGTTCTTCTGATGCCGCTTTAATCGGCAAGTGCCATGAAGTGATCTACCTCGAAGACGGTCATTACGGCTATGCATCCGCAGAGGGAATTTCATTGTTCGATGAAACTAATCATGCTGTAGTACTCCGCTTTACCCCCCTCTCCGAAAACAAACTCTCCGCTCAAAAAGAGGGATTTCGATTTTTTATGGAAAAAGAGATCTATGAGCAAAGCCGTGTACTCGCCGATACCCTCCTCGGACGTCTACGTGATGAAAGTGTCTATTTTGAAGAGCTTGAAGGTAATCTATTTGAGGGGATAAACGAAATCAAATTTTGTGCGTGCGGTACGAGCTATCATGCCGCGCTCGTTGCCAGCTATCTGTTTGAGCGTCATGCAAAAATTAAAACCTCAGTCGAAATTGCCAGCGAATTTCGCTATCGTGAACCTTTCCTCACTCCCGATACCCTTTTCGTCGTTATCTCTCAGAGCGGTGAAACGGCCGATACCTTAGAGAGTCTCAAAATGGCAAAACGCAATAACCTTAAAACGATGGTTATCTGTAATGTAGACAACTCCTCCATGGTACGACTTGCTGATGCTTCTATTCTCACCCGTGCCGGAATCGAAAAAGGGGTCGCTTCGACCAAAGCATTTGCTACCCAAGTGTGTGTGTTATGGATGCTGAGCCTCTATCTTGGAGGGATACGAAAAACCCTCCCTTCCGAAGAGATCAAACGTCAAATTCAGCTTCTACGCACCCTCCCCTCAACCGTGAGTGTTGAGAATGCTCTGCATGAGCAACTACGTCGCTTAAGCAAACGCTATTTGCATGGGCACGGTTTCTTTTTCATCGGGAGAGATGTTTTCTTCCCGCTTGCGTTGGAGGGAGCTTTAAAACTTAAAGAGATCACCTACCTCCATGCAGAGGGGTATCCAAGCGGTGAGATGAAACACGGACCTATTGCCCTTGCCGATCCTGAGCTCTTTACCATCGCACTCCTTCCGGAACATAAACTTTATGATAAAACCAAAAGCAATATCGAAGAACTCAGTGCGCGGGATTCTACGATCTGTTCCATCAGTCCTCTTGATTTTGACAAAGCGGACGATCATATCCGAACCCATACCCATGACGATTATATGTGTGAGTTTTTTGAAATGATGGTGGTACTACAACTCCTATCCATGGAGATCGCTATCCGCCTTGGTAATGATGTCGATATGCCCCGCAATCTCGCCAAAAGTGTTACGGTTGAATAGGCCGTAACGCTTTAACTCTACTTTCATCTATTTTTAAAAATTATTTAGCTATTGTCTTCTCAAAATAACTCTCTATTTTCATCCGTTAATATATAAGGTAATAAAATATGAATGCCAACCGTAAAATATTATTTATCGTTGCTTTGATGTTGATTGGTCTTGCTGTTGCAACTATCACCAACGTCGCGCTTAACTTTCGTGATTATGGCTATAACAACGCTATCGAAAAATCAAAGATGACGGCTGAGATTGTCCGCGACGGCCTAACGGCACATATGGTTAACGGCATCATGGATAAGCGGGAGTTTTTTCTCGGTAATATTGCCAATATCAAAGATGTTCAAGCCCTTTGGATCGTTCGTGCCGATAGCGTTATCAAACAATACGGCGAGGGGATGCAAAATGAAAAGCCTCGAGATGCTATGGACCGTCAAGTTTTAAAAGAAGGGCTAACCGTCCGAGAAATTCGGGAAGATCCTCAAAATGCCGTTTTACGGGTTACGATCCCCTACACCGCAACCGCATATGGGAATCCAAACTGTCTCACCTGCCATAACGTCCAAGAAGGGGATGTTTTAGGAGCTATCAGTATGGAGTTCAATATCAATGAAATTCGTCAAACGGGCGCTATGACCATTGCTAAAATTTTTGCCATTAATGTCATCTTTATTGTCATTGCCTTGTGGGTGACAAACCATTATTTCAAACCTTATATGAAACTCTTTGAAAATCTTCAAAATGGTATTAAACGAGCGCGTACCGGAGATTTCAGTTTCCGCTTTACTACCACGCTCAAAGATGCGGGAAGTGAAGTTGCCGAACAGATGAATACCCTGTTTCAAAAGATGGAAGATACGTTCGGAGGGATAAAACACAATCTCAATACCTTCGCTTCTCGCTCTAATATCTGTAGCAGTGACCCACTTAGTACAGCAGGTGTCATTATTCAAGAGCTCTCCGATGTCTATAAATTTAAAAAGACAATCGAAATGGACAGTAATAAAAATGATGTCTACTCTCGATTCATTTATGTTTTAAAAGGAAAATTCCATTTTGACCATTTTGCCCTCTATGAAGTAGATAAAACAACAAAAGAGCGTAAGCTTATTTATATTACCGATCACAAGAGCTTTTGTCTTCCAAGTGCAGACAAAGATACGCAAGAGTGTCGAGCTTACCGTACCGCAACAGACGTCTACTCCACCGATTTTCCGGGTATTTGTGCCAACTGTGCAGATGAGAAAGAGTACTCTTGTATCCCTTTTAATATTAACGATGATTTGGCCCTAATCCTCTCCTATTCAGCCAAAGATACGGAAACCATTGAAATGATGAATCTTGCGTTGCCAAGTATTAAAAACTATTTCGAAGCGGCTAAAGCGGTTATTGAGAGTCGAAGTCTTATGGATAAGTTACGAGATTCTTCTCTGAGAGACGGGGCGACAGGACTCTATAACCGCCGCTTTTTAGAAGAATTTATTGATAAAAGTGCTGAACAAGCGATACGCTCTCATGTCACGTATGCCGTACTTATGATTGATATTGACTACTTTAAAATGATAAATGATACCTATGGCCACGATGCCGGAGATGTTGTAATCAAATCTCTCTCTGAAATCTTGGTACAAAGTATTCGTAAAGCCGATCTTCCGGTACGCTACGGCGGAGAAGAGTTCTTGGTACTGCTCCATAATACAACACCTGAGGGGGCAGTGGGAGTAGCTGAAAAAATACGGACAGTTTTCAATGAGAAGAAATTTCAATTCGGAAATGATACCGTTCAAAAAACACTCAGTATCGGGATTGCTCATTTCCCTTCCCAAGCCGACTCTATCTGGAAAGTAATTAAATTCGCAGACATTGCTCTCTATGAGGGTAAACATACGGGGCGTAACCGCGTTATCGAATTTGAAGCACGCATGTTTACCGGCGGAGATCAATTTTAATTTTAAAAGAGAGTGCTATTAAACCGGCATTCTCTTATTATCGTATACTAAAGAGGCATTCCCCCCTTGGTGTTTCGTCTCTAGCAACGCTCTCTTAGCGTATTCAATCCCCTCTATCATATCATGCGTTTGCAATGGGAAAAGAGAGACTCCAATACTTACTGTTTTCAAAATAGCATACGTATTGACTCTGATTTTTTTCTTGAAAGAGACGCGTATGGCTTCCGCCACTTCATGCACATCATTCTCTTCATAATCGTAAAGAATGACCGCAAACGTATCACCGCTGTAACGGACAAGGATATCCCCTTGTCGAATGTTCTCATGGATGTTACGCGCCATCGCTTTAATCACCTCGTCTCCGATGGTATTCCCATAAGATTGGTTAACCAGATGAAACTGGTCCATATCGATCATTAAGATACCGTAAGGGATCATCGTTCGCGTAGACTGAGCCATTATAAGTTTTGTAAGCTCTTCAAGATACGTGCGATTATAGAGCTGTGTCATAGAATCGATCCGAACGGTCTGCTGTAGTTTTTTATTAATAATCTGAAGTTTTGAAGCATTAATATAATTTCCTAACTGCTCTAATGCTAAGCGTATCATGCTCACTTCACGAACATCATAAGTAACGAGAGAGACTACAATATCCAAATCATCGACAATCGGATAGCTTTGGCACACATAATGAGCATCAGGATCAATCATTTTAGGGCAGGCAATCTCACACTGGGTCGAATCGACCATACCGCTTGTATGATCTGCACGGCAGCCGCTAAGGGCATCACACAATAAACTCTTTTCCGTATGAACCACGTGCGTAGTTTTATCAAGGGGGTTGAGTTCTAAAATATTGAAATTGTTTAAATTCCAACGGGTACGAAGTAATGCAATGATTCGTCCATATACCTCTTCGAGGTTCTGATCTTTCTCAATCTCTGCTCTAAATCGTTCCACTTCATACAGTTGATCCACTCCCATCTGAAGGGTATAGAGCGGATTGCTGTTGTGCTGATCTAAACGGATAAGCGCAGCCATTTTTTTACCGCTCTCGTTCAACGTCGTATCAAGTTTTTCCATGACGGAATTCGTCCACATCGCGGCATTATAACCGTCCAGTGTCTCTGAAGAGTCGATACGATGGCTATAGTCGCCGCGCTCAGCGCACTCCATAGTGAGGGCAACGGCATCCAATGTCTCTTTGTATGAAGCGATAAAACGACGTACATTTTTGAGAAGATAAAACGTTAAGAGCAATAAAACGGTGATTGCTATGGCAACGGCGATCAATCCGGTTACTTTAAGGTCATTGATCTCTATTTCAATGGATACAACCCCTAAAACATCCCCTACTTTGGAATCATGACAGCTAAGACAATCAATTTTTCCCTTTTCCGTAGCAACGTAAGGGATAGAGAGCCGGTAAAGGGTGTCAGAGAATAATGAACCTGAAATATTTTCAATACTTTTAGCTTCGCGTAATACCGCACGATCGATATCGTCAACGGGTTCTTGAGGATGTATCCCTTTTCCGTATTGACGACTGAGACTCTCGGAGCGGACAACCCAAGCACGTTTCATCCCTTCCAACGTATCAATCTGTTTCAGTAATTCGTTTTGGTAATCGGCACTTCCGCTAATCATATGCGATGTTAACGATTCTCGAACAATCTGTGCCGCTAAATCGGCTTTACTCTGAGCCGATTGCAACCCCATATACCGAAAAGTTGCCGCTAAAACGGCAACGAGAATAATCATCACGATTACAATACTGATAACAAGGGTAATAAATGTTTTCTCTTTTTTCATTATTCCTGACTTATTGACGTAAATAGATCGATTATACTGAAAAAAAGATTAGAGATATAAAAAAAGGGGGATTCCCCTCCAAATCGAGGGGAGAAGAGAGGGGTTTAGTGACAGCCGCAGCCAGTACCGCAGCTTCCACCGGATGGAGCTACTTCTGCTGCTTTCGGTGCAGCGGCAGTTGAACATGCTGATACGCCCGGAGGGGTATTCGGTTGGATCGCCTGATTGTCCACTCCACCCTCCGCATTAATTTTCTCGATGGTTGCCCATAAATCTTCGGCTGCCTTCATATAACGCTTTGCAGTTTCGGAAGTCGGCGCATAATAGGTAATCGGTTTACCCTCATCTCCACCGGTACGGATGGATGGCTCAATAGGAATTTGCGCCAAAATATGAGTATCAAACTGTATAGCCATTGCTTCAGATGTCCCTTTACCGAAAATATCATACTCAACTCCGGTATCGGGAGCAATAAATCCAGACATATTTTCGATAACACCCGCGATCGGAATATGAAGTTTTTTGAACATATCAAGACTTCGACGTGAGTCATCCAGTGACACCATTTGAGGTGTGGTCACCGTAACCCCTACGGTAACCGGAACACTTTGTGCCAATGTTAACTGCGCATCTCCCGTACCCGGAGGCATATCGATAACGAGACAATCTAAATCCGACCATACTATATCGCGTAAGAACTGCTCGATTGCTTTCATAATCATCGCACCGCGCCAAATTAATGACTGCCCCTCTTCCATGAGTGAGCCCATAGACATCACTTCGACACCGTATGCTTTTAATGGGAGGACTTTATTTCCGACCACTTCAGGTTTTTGACCATCAAGTCCCATCATACGAGGAATATTAGGACCATAGATATCGGCATCCAACAATCCCACTTTTTTCCCTTGCATCGCAAGAGCTACCGCAAGATTAACGGAAGTGGTCGATTTTCCGACTCCCCCTTTACCCGAACTTACCATAATGAAGTTTTTCACCTGAGGGGCAATATTTTTCCCCTTAGATGAACTCTCGCGCGGCATTTTCGGTGCGGTAATGTTAACTACCACTTCGCTTGCACCGATACGTTTGAGTTCATCGGTTGCTTCTGTTGTGATTTGATGTGCCACTTCCGGCGCACTTGAGGTGATATCAACTATCACGCTGACATTGCTCCCATCAATTTTGATCTCTTTAACGAATCCGAAAGTTACGATATCTTTCGTGAACCCCGGATAGGTAACTTTCGATAACGCCGATTTTACAATTTCTTCTGTCATAAATATATTCTCCTTGTAGTTTTTAGCTTACGCTTTGTGTTTTTGCTTCTTCAGCGATCCATGCCAACGATTCAGGATTATCCATAATCTGCTGGGTGATTTTATACGAACAAAATTTCGGTCCGCACATGGAGCAAAATTCTGCCTCTTTAAATACATCCTGAGGTAACGTCTCATCATGATATTCACGTGCCCGTTCCGGATCAAGGGCAAGTTCAAACTGACGGTTCCAATCAAATGCATAACGTGCATCGCTCATGGCATCATCGATATCACGCGCACCTTTGCGTCCGCGAGCAATATCCGCCGCATGCGCCGCAATTTTATAGGCGATAATTCCGGCACGAACATCTTCAGCGTTCGGTAACCCCAAATGCTCTTTCGGAGTAACATAGCACAGCATCGATGCCCCATGCCATCCGCCGACTGCCGCACCGATAGCAGAGCTAATATGATCATACCCCGCCGCGATATCGGTAACGAGAGGTCCGAGGATATAAAACGGTGCTTCATGACAGTATTCGCGCTGGATCTTCATGTTACGCTCGATTTGATTGAGAGGGACGTGTCCCGGCCCCTCGATCATCACCTGAACATTCTTCTCCCATGCACGAAGTGTTAAGTCACCGAGAACTTTAAGCTCACCGAGTTGCGCTTCATCGCTCGCATCGGCCAAACACCCAGGACGGAGTGAATCCCCAAGAGAGAGGGAGACATCGTAACGGGCACAAATATCAAGAATCTCATCGTACGCCGTATAAAACGGATTCTCGCGATGATAGTGCATCATCCATGCCGCCATCAGCGATCCACCGCGGCTGACGATCCCCATTTTACGTTTCGCCACTTTGGGCATGGTTTCGAGTAAAAAGCCCGCATGAATCGTGAAATAACTGACCCCTTGCTGAGCCTGACGCTCTAGTACTTCGAGCATCACTTCGATACTCAAATCTTCGATTTTATTATTCACATCGTGCAAAATTTGATAAATGGGAACCGTACCGATAGGGATTTTAGAGTTTTCAATCACCGCACGGCGGATCTCATCCAAATCTCCCCCCGTTGAGAGGTCCATTGCCGTATCGGCTTTATAGTGTTGTGAAACCTGAATCTTCTCAATCTCACCTTGAACATCACTGGCTATTGCGGAAGAGCCGATATTCGCGTTAATTTTACAGCGAGCGGCAATTCCGATGGCCATCGGTTCCAAGTTTTTATGATTAACATTGGCAGGGATAATCAAACGTCCCCGTGCTACTTCGGAACGAACCAACTCAGGATCGAGCTCCTCTACTTTGGCTACATAGGCCATCTCTTCGGTAATTATGCCTTGTTTGGCATAGTACATCTGAGTACGGACGGTGTCGTTTTCTCTTTTAGCGACCCATTCAGTTCTCATACTTTCTCCTTGATCTTTTCAAAAGCTTAATTGGACTTATAGATAAGAGCCCCTAAAAGGGTCGTATCTGTTTCAATTTAGATAAAAAATTTCAAGAGGATTTAGGAAAACAACTCTCGTTTCCTCTTGAAGTATCTTATAATTTATCGCAAACAAGATAAAAAAAAGCTTTTTAAGTGTATAATTTCGTAACAGTTTACAAAATAGGATACATTTTGTCTGATTTAACCCTTGTTTTGCTTGCCGCAGGTAACTCTACCCGTTTTAAAGTACCTGTAAAAAAACAATGGCTCCGTATTGGCCATGATCCTCTCTGGCTTTATGTTACTAACCGTATCAAAGAATCACTCCCCGAAGCTTCCATTATCCTCTCTGCCCATCCGGATGAGATCCCTTTTATCCGTTCTATGTGTGATTTTACTATTGTTGCAGGGGGAGAGACCCGCCAACAATCACTTAAAAATGCGCTCAACGAAGTTAAAACTCCTTATGTCATGGTAAGCGATATCGCTCGTGCCTGTATTGATCCCGACCTCATCGCTAGACTGTTAGAGCATAAAGGGGTTGCGGATACCATTGTTCCCGCACTCGATGTTCATGACACGGTTGTGTACGGTGATCAAACGATAGAGCGTGAGAAAGTCAAGCGGATTCAAACCCCGCAACTCTCCCGTACCGACGTATTACGCCGTGCTTTGGAAACGGATGTGGAATTTACCGATGAGAGCAGCGCCGTTGTCGCCTCCGGAGGTACACGCCACTTTGTCCTCGGTGATCCGCGTGCCGCAAAAATAACGCATACTGCCGATACCGCATCTATCGAATGTCTTTCCTCTCCCTCTTCTGTAGTGTTTACCGGTAATGGATTTGACGTTCACCCTTTTGAAGAGGCTAAGCCGATGGTTCTCGGCGGAATCAATATAGAATCTCCTTTCGGGTTTAAAGCTCACAGTGACGGAGACGTTGCGATCCATGCTCTCATCGACGCCTTACTTGGAGCTGCTTGTTTGGGAGATATCGGGATGCTGTTCCCCGATACCGACACTGCCTATAAAAATATTGATTCAAAGGATCTTTTAGCACGCTGTGTCGAAAAGCTCCATCATTTCGGATTTGTCATTTTGCACGCGGATATCACCATCATTGCTCAAGCACCGAAAATGGCCCCCTATAAAGAGCAAATGCGCTCTACTCTAGCTTCATTGCTCCATATCCCCCCTGCACGGCTCAATGTCAAAGCGACCACCACTGAGCATCTTGGATTTATCGGACGTAAGGAAGGTATCGGCGTGATTGCAACCGCATCAGTACACTATTTTGATTGGAAAAACGGATGAATATACTCATTATCGAAAACGAGATCTATCTTGCTCAAAGTATCGCTTCTAAACTAAGCGATTTAAGCCACAACTGTGATATTTCCAGTTCAACCAAAGAAGGGCTTCGCGGAACTCCGTATGATGTTGTCCTCCTCTCGACCAATATCAGCGGTCAAGATATCTATCCTGTCATCGAAGCGTATAAAAATGCCGTCGTTATTTTGATGGTCAGCTATGTGAGCAACGATACCGTATCCAAACCTCTCGCAGCGGGGGCCAAAGATTACATTCTCAAACCTTTTATGATTGAAGAACTCATCCGAAAAATTCAACACTTCCAAAATCATGAACGTCTTCGCCGTCAAAACCAAACGTATGAGCGTTATCTCACCCACACCTTTAACTCGATTAATGTAGACGAAGATTTGGATAAAACCGAACTTCCCCTCTTTATTTGCAGCGGATACCAAAAATATGCCGATGCGTTTGCCTTTCGTTATGCGGCACATCATGATAAAACACTCCAATTCATCTCACTCTCTTCCGCCAAAGCATTTAGCGATATTGCAGCACCGAATGACGATGTGATCTTGTTTATCACCGATTTTCAAAACCTCAAAAAAAGTGAGCATAAAGCCTTTTATGAACTAATTGCAGGAAAAGAGTGTATCGTCGCCAGCAGTGATCCGATCGATAATCCCCCTTTCAAACTGATCGAAATCGAAAGTGAAAACCATCTTTTTGATCAAGGAGAGATTTTACCGATCGAAGAGTATGTGAAATACATTATGATCCATTTTCAAAACCGATACCCGGATACAGAACTCTCGAAAAAACTGGGAATTTCACGCAAAAGTTTATGGGAAAAGAGAAAGAAATATGGCATTGTCAAGAAAAAATAGAGCCCTCTATATTGACCAAGAGGCCGTATCCGCCCTCACTTTACTCAAAGCAGGTATGCTCAGTCCCGTAACAGCCCTTATGAATGAAGCTCAGAGCAAAGAAGTTCTAAGCAGTGGCATGTTTCTCGGTAAAACATTCCCCTTTCCCCTTATCCTCTCTCCCAGCGGAAAAGTCAATGAAACGATCCTCACCTCAACAACAAAAGGGGAAATTCTTGATCTGATTTGTGATAACCTCGTTGTCGGAGAGCTTTGTGTTGACGAAGTCTATCCCATCGACCCTCGAGAACGGTTGCACCAAATTTATGGGACTGAAGATTTATCCCATCCAGGAGTCAATGCAACCCATAAACGATTGGGAAAATATGCCATTTGTGGGGAATACTCCATCGATCTTTCCAGTGTCCAATCCCTTCAGGAGATGGTCAATCAGGCAAAAGAGCAAATCGGAGCCGAACATATCACAGCATTATTTATGGCGGCAAACCCGCTCCATCGTGCCCATGAGCGCCTTATTCGACAAAGCCTAGAGCGCACCGATCTGATTGTTATTTTCCTCCTCAAGCCATACAATAATGCCGATTTGAAATATGATCTCCGCTTTGAGACCCTGAAATTTTTCGTCGAGAACTATCTTCCTCGTAATCGCGTCGTCATAATTCCTCTCGAGAGTAGCTATATTTTTGCCGGAAGTAATGAAGTTATTTTAGACGCCATTGTGGCCAAAAACTATGGGTGTAACCGTCTTATGATCGGTCAAAACCATGCCGGAATCGGCATGTACTACGACCATAACGCCAATAAATCGATTATTGACCGCCTCGTCGGGATCGAGATCGAAGTGGGAATTGCAAGCGAATACGTCTATTGTAATCAATGCAAAACACTCGTCAGTGTCCAAACCTGCCCGCATGGTCATCATCACCATATCTCATACCATTCCGAATCAATTCTTGAGTTAATGAGACAAGGGCTTTTACCTCCGGCCGTTTTAGTTCGTAAAGAGATATCGTCGATGATCGTCGCATCCCTTTATCCTAACCGATTTAAAAATTTGGCCAAACTCTATTACGATATTATGCCCGTTAACGGTCTTCTCGAAGAGCACACCGAAAAAGATTTTTATGTCGCATTAATGCGCCTTTATCAAACGACCTCTCTCAACTAAAGGATAATTACCTATGAAATTTCAATGGTTTTTTCTTACCGTCGGCTACAGCGGCCTCAGTCCTAAAGCTCCCGGCACTGTGGGGACGATTGCTTCGTTACCGTTAGGAGTTGCGATACTCCTCTATTTTGGCCCGCAAACCCTTTTTTTGGCAGCACTGCTCATAACCCTAATCGCTATTAAAAGTATCAATACGTATGAAGCCGCTTCAAACAACCATGATGATCAGCGAATTGTTATCGATGAACTCGTCGGTCTATGGTTAGCCCTCTCCATCGCTCCGGGGATCGGATTTGACATGGCGACACTGATGCAGTGGGAGAACGGAATTGCGATCCAAATAGCCCTTAGCTTTATCTTTTTTCGCATTTATGACATCAAAAAACCCTCAATTATCGGTCGCATAGATCGTGAAGCCAAGGGTGGACTTGGGGTGATGGGAGATGACATCATCGCCGGATTCGCCGCAGGTATCACTGCCGCTATCATTTGGCAAGTTATTCTTAAAATACCAAGCTTTTAAGCCATTACCCGATTTCGCCCACTGTTTTTGGCACGGTAGAGTTTTTGATCGGCGCGGTGTAATAAATCATCGGCTTTATCCGCAAGATTGAACTCTGCCACCCCAATGGAACAGGTTATATTCCCAACCGTCTCAAAAGGGTTTACTTCTATACGCTGGCGCAGTGCATCTGCCATTTTAATCGCAGAAGGCAAAGAAGTATCCAGCAGAAGAATGATAAATTCTTCCCCTCCCCAACGTGCGACAACATCGCTTTGTCGTATCTGCTTACGCAAAAGCTCACTAAACGTTTTAAGAACTTCATCGCCTACTAAATGCCCAAAATGGTCATTGACCGATTTAAAATGGTCAATATCCAGTAAAATAATAGAGAATGAACGTTCATACCGCCGAGCAACATCAATAGAATGGCCTAATATTTTGTCAAATTCAAAACGGTTGGCGATTTGAGTCAATCTGTCTAATGTCGCTAAATTGTTTAAATTGGTAATATCATTAAATACGACAACATAACGGAGTACCTCTTCGTATTCCATTTTCTGAACGTCCACCGTAAATGTCGATGTTATACCGTTGACCGTCATTCTAACCCGGTTTTCTCGCTCTTTATTTTCCAGAAGGTATTCTGCCCATCCCATCCCGTTCATTTCGGACTGGATATACGTTTCCGTTTCCGATTTTTCAAACAGTTCACAAATGCATCGGTGATTTTGTCGAAACTCTTCTAAAGAGCGATAATGAAAATAATCAAAAAATGCGTTATTGGCGTAAATAATTTCTCCGTTGTCCATGACTACAATGATGTTTTTTTGAGAATTCAAAATCGTAGAGGTATAGGTCTCCTGAAAAACCATTTTCTTTGTCATACGTGCAAAGGCATACTCAAATATTCCCAACAGTATTATGATCATACTAAGGGTTATCATAAGACTCTCTAAAATAACTTCAGATATCTCTTGAAAGCCTCTCGTTACATCATTAAAACACAAAAATATACCAATAGGTTTACCGTCATTTCCATTTAAATAAATGGGAATAACATCGTATTTTTTCCCTTGATAATGAATAATACGCTGATTTAAACTTGAATTCTCTTTTACGAACTCCTCTATCAACGGTTTCTGATAGGGAGTCAAATGGGAAAAGAGATAACCGCTGTAACGCGCTTGATATTTTTGTGTGTCCGCTGCCGCCATGCGGCTCTCATGAAGCATAAAAAGAGTTTCCATTTTAGTTGTTTGAACAAGTTTGCTAATAATTACATCCGGATCAATACCAAATTCAAGAGCACCGACATATTTATTTTTATCGCTAAACGGCACAACTATACGATACCCTATCCCTTCGATTCCCCCCTCAAATCCGCAATGAACCGATTGTGTTGCGTGGGTATTTTTTAACATCGGACGACGTGCAGCAATGTCATCGCCGAAGACCTCTTTTCGGTGCATTCGAAGTATCGATTTTCCATCCGGTGCATGAAATTGCATAACAATCAAATGGGGATTTTCTTCTCGTAATGTCGTGTAGCGGGGGAGTGTAAGGGCATACAGCTTTTCTTGATCACGTGCGTCCATCGCCTCTTTGACTCCGGTTGAGCGGAGATTGGCATAGGCACGATAAATGTAAAATGACTCCAAATCTTTACGGATAGAGTCATATACCCTTTTAATATTTTGAGATGAGTGAAATGCTTTTTCTGCGGCAATTTGCTCTTCATGATAAAGGAAATAGGAAGTTAAAATTGTTGATACAACGAGTATAAGTACGGTTATGAACACTTGAATACGTCGTTTAAAACTCATATGTTTTCTTTTTTAAATCTTAGATAACTGGATCTAATACTCTTAGTTTTTATCCTATTCTAGCACATTTTTATCAAAAAGTATTTTATTACACTATAAAAATTTAAAATAGTTGCAATCGTTAAGTATTTTCCTCTTATATCATCATCGGCTCATCAGTCGGTTCAATCTCTTCAAAGTCTAAAACGATTTGATCCAACATTTTTTGCGTCTTTTTTATTTTCTCGATATTCTCATCGAAAAGTTTTTTTGATGCAGGAAACGCTTCCGATAACTCTTGATAAATAAGTACCCTTCCTCCAAAATGACGGTTAAACTCATCAAACGCCGAACGTAAATATCCTTTAGAGGTCGTATGGCGAAACAGAGCTTTAATCATTTTCTTACGCTCTTTGATCGGAATCGACTCATCGATCGCTTCGGCAACACGTTTGATATCAAGGCGTGAGAAATAAACACCGCTATAATAGGGTGCTAGTAATTTATCAGATAATTCATCCACAAAACTAGGAACCGGCTCATCATCAGTAGTACTCTCTTCATTTCCAGTTTCACAACTTCCACTGTCGCATTTTTCCCGTATAAACTCATCAAACTCAGCCTTTAAATCACTAAAATCATTTGCTTTCATTTTATTCTCCTGTAGTTAAATCGTAAAAATAGTGACACTGTGCGCGCATTGCGATATCATCCACAAAATCGTCTCGATCCGCATAGCGTTCTAATGCTCTCGTCATAATCAAATCCCCGATCAATTTTCCCTCTCGTATCATAATAGAGTCGCAATAGCCGTTCTCTTGTGCTATTTCAGATGCTTCATCCACCAAAGAGAACGCCTCTTCTTGATACTCACTCCCGATAATGGCACCACTGAGCTTGGAACTACGCATTTGAGATATCGTAAAGGCGACATCATCGACTCGGATATTCATCGGGATCATCATCGCGTCACGCCCGTTCTCTTTATAAAGCTTATTCAGTGTGAGCGAAAAGCGACTGCTATGGGCATTTTCGGCAATATATCCGTACAGCTTTGTCTCAGATGTTATTGTATTATCGTTATTCATCATTTATTTAATCCCCATAATTCCAGAGCTTCTTCCTCTTCAAGTTGACAGCGGCGGCAAATCTTTTCACCCCCAACCGAGCTAAAAAGAGCGTCACACTCATCACATCGACGGACAAGAAAGGTGATGAGATTTTGCACTTTCGGCTCAAACCACTCCGTAAGATTATAGGAGGTTGAAACACTGATTGCATTACTTTCACATACATCATGACACAAATGACATTTGACACATAGAAACGGGTCAAAATCAATCTTCGAATTGCGCATATCAGAGGTGAGTGCCGCCGTAGGGCAAATACGATAGCACATCTGACACGCCGTGCATTTAGTCTCATCCATAATCTTTTGAGAGGTAAAAGCAATCATCTGAGCATCTACGACGTGAAACTGGGCTGGCTTTTCTACCCTTTTTAGTGCTGTAAAAAAAAGTTTCCGCCGATTGGTGATTTTTTTCGTACGCAGCTCTTGGGTGTGAGAGCTATCAATACTCGCTTCAATAAACTCATCGGTCGTGCTTTGTACCTCTTTTTCAAAATTGTGCTTGGCTTTTGCAATCCCACGCAAATGGAACGTTTTAAAAAAATCTCTCCGATCCTTAGGCTCATCCGCCTCAGGGCTACTGTAAGCTCTCTCTTCACGCATGACACTGCTCTCAACTTCTATCGCTTCGAGGAGATAATTTGCACTCTGAACTCTCTCTTCCATCACCGCTAGCACTTTGTGACCGATGTCGCAACTGCTGCAATGCCCGATATCGAGAACCAACCCTTTTTTAAGGCTACACAACGAGATTAAATGCTCACATGAGAGAGCAGTGATACAGGGAACATTCTTTTGGCACGAAACCAAATTCCCCTCTTCTGAGGCGAAGCTAAAGAAAAACTCCGTCGGATTAAAATCATCCAATACTAATGCTTCACTCGGACATACCGCCACACACCCCGAACATCCAACGCAAAGTGATTGATTGATCGAGGGGAGACGTCCGCCTAGCGCAATGGCATTCGTAGGACAAACATCTGCACATAGCGAGCAGAGTGAGTTGACACTCAAAGCGCGGACGCATTGTGCGGGTGATAGCTCTAGTAGACTCACGCTTGAACCAGAGCACTCAATGTTTCATTATCAGAGAGGATAAACTCTAAAGCCATCTCTGCGCTGTCGTAATAGAGCGGAGTGCGAGACTCATATTTCATGTTGATGAGATACATAGGTGCCCAGCGAAGCAAATGAGTATTCAAAAACTGATGTTGCACACGAATCAACTCTTGAACCGCTTCTTGGTCACTCTCCTCCATGGCTTTAAGCTGTGCTTCACATAAGTGATGCATAAACTCCATCTCAATACCGATATGGTCTGCAGATACGACGCGTGCGACCTCATAATCCACTAGAAAATCATAGGCGCTATAGATATCGGTGACCGGATTCGCTCCGCCCGTTTCGATCATTTGATCGCTACGGGTATAAAACGTCTCATACGGTACTAAATGAAGCAATGAGAGGTTGGTAAAGTCAGGGTTCAAATACTCTTCCAATAGTTTTTGAGCTTCAGTCTCACGACGAGGTTCCCAGTCACGCCAATGGGGCATAAATTCTAAAACTGTTTCATCGTTACGAAGAATCTCCAAACGTTCAACATCCAGTTCTTGGAGTAATATTCGTGATAACAACGCATATAAATTACTGCGTGCGATAATTTCGTCCATTCATAAAACCTTTAATAAAGTAGCGTGATTGTAACTTAAGCGGCTAAAAAGCGCATAAGGGAGGGAGATTAGAAGGGGTATCAAGTCTTATGACTTGATACTGACTTCATAAACCGACGGATCAAGATTAACCCATGGGCGTTTGATGTGACGAGGACGTCGAAGTGTTGAATTGGAATCCAATCCACGAGTCAATGTATCTCTCCATGCTTGATACACTTTGAAGTTATTGTCGTAGTTTACGAAAATATCTCCGATTTTATCACCCGCTTGTGCCGGCTCTAGTAGAACTTTATGATGCCAGCAGTGCATACCCGAAACTGGGTCAGGATGTGGAGCCGCAACGGCATTTTGCCATGAACCGGAGAGTCCATCCCACCAAATATTGCCAGAGTCACGATTATATTCGGCAAAACGTTCTGTATGGAAAGGTTTGATCCCCTCGACGTATTTGAGTTTACCGACTTTACCGTCCATTTGGATCTCGGCAACCGGAACACCGAAACTGTTAAGCCCCGTAGTACCTTCGTAATCGTCAATAATACTTTGACCGCCCGCTTTACCGACATTCGCCGGAGATTCTGCTAAGAACTCTTTATTATTAAGATCACGCGGTGCTACGCCCGGTGCGACTTTACCATCACTCACCCCGTTAGGGATCGTAACCGCATTGGTCAGTTTCCAGCGTCCGCCATGGTGCGAACATGCGAGTGTTCCAGGAAGTACACCCTCAGTCGGAACCGCCATCGCAACAAAATGACCTCCCTCAAGTCCTGAAACGGTATCCACGATACGAACACGGATCGCATCACCACGCTTGAACCCGAGACGCTGTGCATCTTTAGTCGAAATCCAGATCGGGTCATGGTTTTGGCTGATCTCCATGAGATGTTTCGAGTTCGCCGAACGGGTGTGAATGTTGTACGGCAAACGGAATACCGTATTGAGCGCAAATGCATTCTCTTCCGTCATGTATTTATGGTTGACGTGAGAGACCAAATGAATGTATTGGTTTTTCTCCTCATCATTACGCGGATAAAACGGCATAGCATACTCTCTCCAATGCCAATCGGTAGCCCACTGAGTATAGAACTCTAACTTTTTAGTTAGAGTTGCAAATCCTTCCATTTTCTTACCGTCGATTTCAATACCGATTTTTTTCTCTTTACCGTGATGATCTTGTGCAGAAATAACACCGCCTGCACCGATACTCATCGTTGAAGCAGCAAACTTATGTCCATGAGAAATAACTTCGCCCTCTTCAAATTTGAGTTCACGCTCTTGTGCATTAAAGATTTTATCCTCTTCCATCCACACACCGTAATCACGAAGATACGAATAAACCGGAAACTCTTCGTTCATGTAACGTGGATCATTGGTTGCCGTCTCTTTGAGCTTCGGCAAGTTATCACCAAACGCCGCATCGTACCACTCTGCGATGGTAACCGGTTTACCCGGATGACGTTTGGATTCCCACATTTTCTTGATACCGAGAGACCCGTCCGCATCAATGTAATTAACACACAAATCAAACCAGAACTCATTCTCTTCCCATACTTCACCCAAACCGGCTTTGATATGAGCTTCAAGAGTTGCACGGGCAGGATTTTTCGCTTTCCAACCCGATTTTTCCAACGCTACACGCAATACCGGTTGACGGAAGCTTGTCCAACGTGCCGGCATTGTTGCTTCTGAGTGTTGGTCATGTCGCTCACCCGCTAGTCCAACAGGGAGAACGTAGTCCATGTACCAATTGGTCTCTGACCACACCGGAGAGAGATTCATAGTGAGTTCCATGATCTCTTCGTTTTTCAACACTTCCAGCCAACGGAATCCATCCGGATTGATCCATACCGGATTATACATACGCGGAATCCAAACCGCGAGTTTACTCGGTACGTTTAATCCTCTATCATTCCATTTTTTCTGCCACTCTTTATCACTTAAAAGATGCGGTAGTAAATAGGAGAGTTCATACGTTGATAACGGCCACTCCGGTGGCCATGTAAGCTCGTTCCATACTTTTACTTTCGGTACATCGGCACCGGCGATCCCTTGACCGACGGTTGAGCTTCCCCCTTTACCCGAAACGGAGATAACATGCCAGTGGTGGAAGAATGTTCCCCCCTCTGTTCCGATAGCTCCGCGAAGACCGATACAGAAATAGGCCGCACGTCCGCCCATCCATGCACCACGGTTACCCGCAGCCGCTGCACGCCAGATATAGGTAGAGATTGCATCGCCTGCCCAAATAAACATTTCATACAATTTTTCGAGTTTATACGCCGGAACATGGGTCTCTTTGACCGCATAATCAAGCGTATAAGGGGCATACATATCTTTTAGGAGTTCCATATAGCTCTCAAAGCTACGGTCTACCGGGAGTTTGTTTATTTGCCCTTTTTCGAACATAAAATTCAAATGTTCAGAATCGTTCATCAAGGTTTCCCAGTTGAACCATTTTTTCACAAACTTTTTGTCCGTCATATTTTCACTGAGAATACGGTTGGCCAAATAGAGGTAAATTGCCGCTTCTGTCCCCGGCCATGCCGCAATCCAAAGATCGGACATCCCCGCAGAGTTTGACATACGAGGGTCCATAACGACAAGCTTAGCCCCTTTTTTACGAGCGTCTGCGATAAAACTTGCCGATTGTTGAAAGTAGTGTCCCGCATCCGCGGCATGCGAAGAGTTTAAGAAAATGAGCTTAGCATTTGCCCAGTCTGGACTAGTACGGTCATCATTTGCTGTCCAAATCGTCGGAGTACGCCCGTTTGACGAACAGATGTTGGTATGCGAATTGTACGAATCAAGACCCAATGTTTCCCAGATTTGAGGAACAAAACCATTCTCGTTCGGGCGACCGACATGATACATCACTGACTTCTTAGAAAGGTCATCACCTTTACGGATGGTATCGGCCATTTTTTTACCGATGGTAGACATCGCCTCATCCCACGTCGTACGGATCCATTTACCCTCACCCCGTTTTGAACCCGGAGCACGTTTGAGTGGGAATGGGATACGATCCGGATCGTACATTTGCGATTGAACCGCATACCCTTTCGCACAGTTACGACCGCGTGATGCAGGATGAAGAGGATTACCCATGTATTTTTTAACGGTAAAGGTCTTTTTATCGATCCACGCCGTCAAACCACATGAGGCTTCACAGTTCGAACATGCCGTCGGAACGATCATATAGTCATTGACATAGATACCCTCAGGATTCTCTTCACTTTGTACCCCGTGACGATCAATACCGCCGCGCTTCCAGTCTACACCGTCTAGCTCTTGGAAACTGTTCCACTGATCTTGAGGAGGATAGAATGAGAGGCTATCGGGTGTATTGGTAAATTTGCTCGCTTTGACTGATTCAGCGGCAGCATCTGTTGAAAATACTCCCTTTGCGATAGCGGCACCCGCTACGGTGAGCGCGGTCCCTTTTAAAAATGTTCTTCTACTTTCTAAATACATCATAATTAATCCTCTTTAGCTCATTGGTAACAGTTGAGGAATAACTAACCATACATGTTTAGTTACCCACAAACCGATCAATGCTGTTACTGCAGCAATTTTCAGTAAATAATACGATTGGTTTTTAATGCTCAAGCATACAAAAATCATCGGAACGATGAATGCCATAACCTGACCGATCCAGAACATAACGGTGTACTCGCCGCCTTTGACATAATGCAACACTGCCGCCACTTCTTCAGCTTTCATTGACCCAAAGATCAACTCCGCCATATAAAGGATAAACGCTGCCGCCGCACTCAGGCCCAAAATAATCGCAAGATCTCTTTTGATGAGATCTGAGAATTTATTTCCCCCTAGCAAAATCATGGCAGAAGTACCGGCTAATAACGCGGCTAAAATCATTTGTGCTGATTCTGTCGGCATTTGCCACAATTCACGTGCCGTCGATTGTGCCATAAGCCCTGCGGTATACAATGTAACCGGAACGGCAAGAAGTACGGTCCACCCGAGAAGTTTGTCATACAGTGCTTCATCTTTTTTCATATAGATCGCGTACGCCATACCAAACAGCAATCCTACGAAACCTGTCGCCATCCACGCACCGATCGTAATCGCCGATGTCAAATGAGGATAGAAGAAAATGTGCCAGAAACGGAACATTTGATGCAAATCGATGACTGTAAAAAATAAGAAAATATGGATAAAGACAATCGAAATCGCTACAATCGGAAAACGGATAAATCCGGTTTGCTCAGGGTATTTTTTCAATAAGAAAAAGCCGAGGAAAATAATACCGGTACCGATACTTTTTGCCCACATATTCATCGTAATAATCCAACCCCATACGATTCCCGGAAGAGCAACGTCAAGAGTTACAACCGCATTGGTTGCCGCTATTGTTTCGTGTACCATTAGTGCCCTCCTATTGGGAGATGAGTAAGTTTGTTGAAGAGGTTGTGTCCCTCACCGCGGAAAGATGCGAGAGGATTCAACGTTACATTACCGCCACCGACGTAATAATGATGAGGGAATGTCCCTTTTTCCGGTTTACGAACTTGGACGTTACCTTGGTGAGATTGGATATATTTACTGATGTTCGACATCGGATCATCCAAATCGCCAAAGA
This sequence comes from Sulfuricurvum sp., assembly GCA_024637215.1. Taxonomy (GTDB): domain Bacteria; phylum Campylobacterota; class Campylobacteria; order Campylobacterales; family Sulfurimonadaceae; genus Sulfuricurvum. The sequence continues at coordinate 4,285 of JAGXFM010000025.1, read as the reverse complement.
TATTCGCTTCGACCGGACACGCAACAACACATGATGGCATCATCGCACTCGCAACGCGGTGAGCACAATAGGTACATTTATCCGCCGTTTGGGTTTGTGGGTCAATGTAAATCGCACCGTAGGGACAGGCCATAACACAACCGGCACAGCCGATACAGCGTTCTTTATCAATATTAACGATACCGTTCTCAAGATAGTGCAATGCACTTACCGGACAAATACGTTCACATGGTGCATTTGCACAATGATTACAACGAAGCGGTGTAAAGGTCCGTTTCGTCTCCGGGAATGTTCCCACATCAACATATTTGACACGTAGACGCCATGTACTAAGCGGAACTTCGTTTTCCACTTTACAGGCGATCTCACAGCCCTTACACCCCATGCAAAGGCGAAGGTCTACCAAGAAACCCAATTGCATATATTCTCCTTATTCCTGATTCACGTGAATGCCATTCATGTCATAAGTAACATGAATAATCTTTATTTGATGCCGTGATTACAGGCATTTGACGGCATTTCTGCTGGGTTGATAGTAGCTAAATTAGGTTTAACCGAAACTAAAAGGAAACCCATTTTTGCTATAACTTTTTGATATGTAACCGTTTGGAAATTTTTCCCTCGCAGGGAAATGAAAGAATAAGAAAGGTTTATTTATCGAGTCGGCAGCGAACCGATGCTTCATGGGCACCAAGCCCTTCAGTATGTGCAATAAGAGCACACGCTTCGCCGATTTCATTGATCGCTTGGCGTGAAAAAGAGATAATTGAGGATTTTTTCATAAAGTTCTCAACCCCAAGAGGTGAATAAAACTTTGCCGTCCCACCGGTAGGGAGAGTATGATTCGGCCCCGCCACATAATCACCTATTGCCTCCGGCGTATAATGACCTAAAAAAATCGCTCCGGCGTGTTTAATCGACGGCAAAAGGGCAAATGGGTTATCCGTTGCTACTTCAAGGTGCTCAGGGGCAATTTCGTTCATCAAAGCTATCGCCTCTTCCATCGACTCACTGACGATAATCGCAGCACGTTCCTCAATCGATTTACGAGCAATCTCTTCACGAGGAAGTTTTTTCAACCAATTTTCTACTTCAATTGCACAGGCTTTAGCGAATTTCTCTGAGGGGGTGATCAAAATAGAACTCGCCATCTCATCATGTTCCGCTTGTGAAAGCAGATCGATGGCGATATGGACAGGGTTTGCCGAATCATCCGCTAATACACCTATCTCACTCGGCCCTGCGATCATATCGATATTGACCTCTCCGAATACCATTTTTTTCGCAGTAGCCACAAAAATATTTCCCGGACCTGTGATGACATCCACTTTGGGAATAGTGGCCGTACCGTACGCCATCGCCGCAATCGCACTGGCGCCGCCTACTTTAAATACTTCGCTCACACCGCACAAGTGGCATGCCGCCAATAAAAGTTCATTGGGTTCATTATCGGGAGTCGGAGTCGTTACTACGATATGCGCCACCCCTGCAACTTGTGCCGGGATAACGTTCATCAGTAATGAACTCGGGTACGCTGCTTTTCCTCCGGGGATATAAAGCCCGGCACGATCAACCGGAGTCACTTTCTGTCCTAAAATTGTCCCGTTAGCTTCGGTATCAAACCAGCTCTTCGGAAGCTGTTTCTCATGATAAGCGCGAATACGGTCATACGCTAAATGCAAAGAGGCTTTCAGCGTAGGGTCTAATGCCTCATACGCTCGTTTCATATCCGCCGTATCAATACGCAAGTCAGCACCACATGAAGGGCTCCATCGATCAAATTTAGCAATGTGCGTCATCAATGCGTCATCGTCCTGGGATCGGATCTCATCGATAATTCCCTTAACAATCGAAGAGACGTGCTCCATATCCATCTTTCCCCGTCCTAGCAGTTCGCTAAAAACGGTAGTGAAATTGGGTTCATTGGTATGAATAAGGGTCATTGATTATCCTTTTTACTTTTTCGTCGCACTTTTTTTGTACTCTTGTTTAACGATATCGAGCGCTTTTAGAAAATCTTCACCCTCTACCGCACCCATTATCGGTTCAAACATCGGTGATTTATCTTTTATAAACCATGTTGCAGGAGTCCCTTGTGTCATTAATGAGGGGGGAACCGTACCCTCATCTACAACCCCTTCATAAGAAACAAAATCACGGTTCAATATCGCAACAACTTTTGGGTTTTTGAGAGTACCTTGTTTTAAAATATCACACCATTTACATCCGTTCTTCGTCACCAATACCATTAAAGGTTTTTGTTCTTTAGAAGCTTTTTCAACGGCTACCGCAATATCTTTTTCCCACTTAATACCGGCTCCGAATAGTGAAAGAGCTGCAAACATCATAATAAAAATAATTTTCATCATTTTATTTCACCTTTTTTAAAATCTCTTTAGCAATCTCTGATATCTCTTTGTTACTCACATCAATGATAATATCTGCCACTTTTTTATAAAGAGCTGAGCGATCATCATACAGTTTGATCGCTTTATCGACATCTTGAAACAGAGGACGTTTACGCAATTTTTTCTCCGCATCGGGGTGCTCAAGGATACGGCTGTGAATCGTCTCAAACGGTGCCGACAAATAGACTACCGTCCCGATTTTTTTTAGATTCGGCACTTTAAAAAATCCGCCCCCCGTAGAGATCAGCGTTCCCCGCACCTCTTTTTGAAGCCACTGCGCCACTTTACGCTCGAGGGAACGGAAATATTCTTCCCCCTCTTCGGCAAAGATTTTTTTAATGCGACGGTTCTCCATACTTTCGATAATATCGTCAGTATCCAAAGCAACCAAATCAGACTGCTTTACTATTTCACGCGCAACGGAGCCTTTACCGACTCCCATAAAACCGATTAGAACAATATTTTTCATAAATTCTCTACTGTTAGTTTATAATCATGCAATCATATCATGCGTTAACTTAGGAGTGCTTCTTGATACCTATAAACAATCTTTACAACGCCCTAGAGCCAGATGAAAACAGGGAAATCTTTACGACCCTCTTTCAAAACAATTCACTGAAAATCGAATCCATTCGATCATGGCTTAAAACACCCGGAGAACTTTACAATCAAGAAGAAAATGAATGGGTGATTCTTTTAGCTGGAGAAGCGAGAATGGAGCTAAAGGATGTTAAGGTGAATCTCCAAGCCGGAGATTATTGCTTTATCCCGCGTCACACTCCCCATCGAGTACTTTCAACGTCCAAAGATGCCCTATGGCTAGGAGTTTTTAGCTCTTAAACTCATTAATGCGCGCAGAAAGTGATTGTGCTACCAACATCAGTTGATTAGAATCGTTCTCAATCTGTTCAACACTTTTCTTATTCGCTTCCGAAACAACATTGATTTGTGAAATCTTCTCTATAATCCACTCAATATGACCCACAACTTCAACCGAATCGTTATAAGAGCGTTCCGCAACACTTACCGAGCGCTCCATTTCCGAAGAGGTGGCTGATATTTTTTCCTCTACTTCTTTCGAAATAACGGTCAGTTCGTTCATATTTTTGGCGTTCTCACCCATTTTATCGCTCACATCGTTAATCGATTGCACAATCGTTCCGACACTGATTTCAATCTCGGTCAAACTCTTCTGGGTTCGTTCCGCCAATTTTCGTACCTCATCGGCAACAACGGCAAATCCGCGCCCGTGTTCTCCGGCACGTGCCGCTTCAATAGCGGCATTAAGGGCTAAAAGATTCGTTTGATCGGCAATATCTTTGATAACTCCCAATACGTTTTTCACTTGGTCGGCATCATTACGCAGTGCAATAAGCTGTGTTGACATCTCATGTTCTGTTTCAATATACCCATCGACCTCACCGACAAGTCGATACAAAGCATCTTTCGCCGTTACTAATTCTCCGTTAGCATTGGCGACATTGCGCTGTGTTTGTTCCGAGATTGCGATGGCACCGGAGAGTATCTCTTTAATCGAATGGCTTTTTTGTGTTGTCGCCTCGACTATTTGTCTCTCTTGCTCCACACCGTTAGAGATGGTTCGTGTCGCTTCAGTAATCGTCGTAGCGATCATCGCATTTTGTTTTCCGAGATCTTTTACTTCATTCACCGTCTCTTGCACCATTGAAACGAAATTATTGACGGCAAGTGCCGCATCGGCAAACTCATCTTTTTTAACCACTTCAAGACGTTTCGTTAAATCTTTATCCCCGCTTACCAGCGCACCGATACGGCTGCGTAACCCCTCAAGCGGATTCAAAACCTCTCGACCGAAGAAAATGTTTAGTACGGATACAAACACAATAACGACGATACTC
>JAGXFM010000024.1 GCA_024637215.1 Sulfuricurvum sp. | reverse complement strand
TCGTCGGCAGCGTCAGATGTGTATAAGAGACAGCGTTATGGGAGCGGTTGGCAATTTTAAAAAGCCGATGCAGCAGCATAACAAACAGCATCGTTACCGCGAATACACCGAGAAATCCAAACTCTTCGGCAATTCCGGCTAAGACAAAGTCGGTGTGTACTTCACTTAAAAAACCGAGTTTGAAGGTTCCTCCCCCAAGCCCTGCTCCAAAAATTCCTCCGTTATGAATCGCATTCAGTGAATGTCCGATTTGATAGGGCTCTTCAGCATTGTCAATCCGTAAATGTTTCGCAATCGATTCGGGGAAAAAAGCTAAAATCGTACTTTGTGCCGAAGCCCACCAAGAGAGAATACGATTAATTCGGTGCTCTGCCGTCAAAATAAAGAAAAGAAAAAAACCTACGGCACTTGCGATCAGCGTCATAAAGAATCGGAAACTGCTCCCCGCAAAAAAGAGCATAAAGGCCAAAGTCAAAGCGAGTACAATCACTTGTCCCAAGTCATTTTGCATAAAAGCAATCAAAAACATAACGATAATGAAAATAGCGGCATAAGGGAGAAACCGCTTGAACTCTTCAGCAATCCCCATATTATCATGATGCCCAAGCTTACGGGAGAAACTCCACGCTAAAAAGTAAACAAATCCTATCTTGAAATACTCCACCGGAGCAATTGAAAAACCGAATAATTTGATCCACCGTTTAGCTCCTCCCACTTCACTCACCAAAGAGGCCGGAAGAAAAGGCATAACAACCATCAAAAATATTCCACCGAAAAAGAGCCCAAGTCCCAATCGATGGAGCCACACGTCGGGATCAAGTTGAGCGAGCGTCCACATGACAAAAATTGCAATCACCGCTACGATTAGTTCACGAATAACGAAATGAAAATCGTTATATTCAAATAAAATAACCGTGTAGGCAGAGAGTGTATAAGAGCATATCACCCCTATCGTTATCAACGCAGTTGTTAAAATAAATAATTTTTTATCCGGCATTTTATAAGCTTATAATGTATAATTTTTAGAAGTATATCGTTCTTTGTAAAAGAGTTCTATAAAAGCAAATTGGAATGTTTTTTGCTTTAGAGTTATAAACGAATTTGAGAGAAAGGGGAAAAGGCAATGGGTCTGAATATTTCACGTGCTCATGAGCTTATGAAAAGTGCCATGGACTACCGTGCCGCACGGCAAGATATTATTGCCGGAAATATTGCCAACGCCGACACCCCTTTTTATCGCCCCAAAGACATTAGTTTTGAAGATACATTAGCTCAAAAAAGTGCTGAAATTTTTAGCGATAAATCTCAAACTCTCCAAATGGCGCACACCAACGGTGCTCACTTGGGACCAATCGACTCGGATTCATCCAAACCAACCACCTTTTTCCGAGACGGTCATATGGCACGTAATGATGGAAACAGTGTCGATTTGGACGTCGAAACAACCGAAATGGCAAAAAACTCTACCATGTTTAATGCCCTCACCGCGGCACTCAAAAAAGATTCCGCTTTGTTCAAAAGTGTCATAGACGCTTCGGGCAAAACATCATGATAATTAAACTATGGGCTTCCCGCCTAGGGAAACACAGCGTTAGCGTAGCGAATGATAGCTTTGCTCTCATCGCGTTTAAAGGATAATAAATGGCTTTTTTAAATAGCTTCGATATCAGCGGTTATGGGCTTTCAGCTCAGCGTGTCCGTGTCAATACCATCAGTTCCAACATTGCCAATGCGCAAACGACACGTACCGATGAGGGTGGCCCTTACCGCCGTCAAGAAGTTATTTTTAAAGCCGTCGATTTCAATCAACTTTACAATAAAGCATTGGAAAATGAGACTTCAGCTCTCGGGTACAGTGACCCGTTAAAAGAGGGTTTAGCCGGTTTAAAACCAAATCCTGCTATTATGAGTGTTATTGTTGATAAGATCAGTCGTGACGACAGCGCTCCGAAAATGAAATACGACCCTTCTCACCCCGATGCAGACGCAAAAGGGTATGTTGCATACCCTAACATTAATCCTGTCGTCGAAATGGCCGATTTAGTCGAAGCAACACGTTCGTATCAAGCGAATGTCGCCGCATTCGAAAGTGCAAAAAACATGGCCGGCAGTGCCATTAGTATATTACAAGGATAACAGAGTAAATGGCTAATATTCAATCGATCAAATCTCTTTCCACCGCTGATTTACTGGCTAGTAAAAGCAGCAATACGGTTGAGGGAAGCAGTACCGATTTCGCACAAGAGCTCAAAAACGCTCTCGGAAACGTCAACCAAATGCAAGTTGACGGCGAAAGAGCGATGAGCGATATCGCAACCGGTAGTGTTAAAGACCTTCACCAAGCCGCCATTGCCATCGATAAAGCCGAAATCAGTATGAAACTGATGCTTGAAGTACGAAATAAGGCACTCAATGCCTATAAAGAAATTACGCGAACGCAAATGTGATTTAATCTTCTCACATGCGCCATTCCAATAAATCAAAAAAAATCCTTGCCCTTTTTCTCGTTCTCATGTTCGGTTTCGTCATTTTTTTGGCGGTCATGCTCTATACCGCCTTGCATAATCGGGATATCCCCTCTATATACTCCGAAGACAGCGCAAAAGCGCAACGCGGGTCAATCATCAGTGCCGACGGATTCCACATCGCCACCACCCAAAAGCTCTATAAAGCAGTGGTCAATACCCGCAATATCGATCCGGATAAAGAGGAACTCTTTATTCAGCTCTTCAGTATCTACAGCGGAACCGAGCCGAGTGAAATCCGAGAGCGGCTTCACACCCGTAAAGGTTCCGTCACCCTCAGCTATCATATCAGTCCAAAAGAAGCCATGTATCTTAAAACACTTGCCTTTGAACTACGCCGTTTAGGGGTATTTATCGAATACGAAACCCCTTCGGGTGACCGTGTTTTGCAAGGGCTTAATATATTAGAGAGCGGTGAAGCACGCCAATACCCTTACGGAAATCTCCTCACTCCTCTTTTAGGCTATCCCCGTAAAATAGAAGAGGACGGGTACACTCGTGTCTACGGGATTAAAGGGTTAGAGAAGTTTTTTGATGAGGAACTCAATCCTCAACAAAACAAAACCCAAAAAGCATTACGCGATGTCAACGGCTATCTAATTTTAAATAAACAAAGCCAAGCCAAACGACAAATCAACGGTCTAACCGTCAAACTCAATATCCCCATTATGCTCCAATCCAGAATTGAAACCATTACCGATCAAATCAAAAATCAACTTCAAGCCGATGAGATTATCGCCACCGTCATGGAATCCAAAACGGGGAAAATTGTCGCATTGGCAAGCTCAAACCGTTTTGATCCGAGTCATATCCGTACAACAGATTACCCTTCCCTCAATACCAATGCTATCGAGTACAGCTTTGAGCCGGGTTCCGTTGTCAAACCGATTATTTTTGCCCTTCTCCTTGATCGCGGTTTGATTAATCCCTACGATATGGTCAACGGACATAACGGACGCTTCACGATGGGACGTAAAACCATTGTAGACGAACACGCTTTTAGTATGATCAGCGCCGAAGACGTTATCGTCCACTCTTCCAATATCGGGATTGCACAGTTGGCGCAAAAACTCAACGGTGCCGAATTTACGGAAGGGCTGAAGCGTTTTGGGTTTACCCATTTCAGCGGAATTGACCTGCCGTATGAAAAACGGGGTTCAATCCCAAGCTCTACCCAACTCAATAACTATCTCTACAAAGCGATTACTTCCTACGGATACGGAATGCGCTCCAATGCGATGCAAATGATTAAAGCCTACAACGTCTTTAATAACGGAGGCAGACTCATCAACCCGATGGTGGTCGAAGCACTCTATGATGATAACGGCCGTACCATTCCGATGCAGATACAAGCCCCTATTCAGGTTATTTCACCCGCTACGGCAGCACGAATGAAACAAATCCTTATTAAAACCGTCAACGAGGGGACAGGAACTGCGGCAAAAACACCGGGACTTGAAATAGGGGGAAAAACCGGAACGGCACATATTGCTAAAAACGGTGCTTACGTCAACAGCTATCACACTTCCTTTATCGGTTTTGCCAATGATGCCAAACACAGCTATACCATAGGAATTGCCGTGATCGAACCCCGTACGGTTTATTTTGCTTCAATAACTGCCGTGCCGGTTTTTAAAGCGATCGTAGATTTAATGGTTGAGGAAAAATACCTGATACCTAATCCCTCGACAGTAACTGAAATGTCAGTAATGCCGCAAGAGCCTACTCACCCTTAAGACTCTTTTCTACCCATCCGCTAACCTCTTTCTCAAACGGATAATGTTTTTGTATTCCCCATACTTCAACCACCGCATCCCCTCGCACAAAGAGCTTACGCTTCGATTGCAAAATATCGAGGATTCGATTGGCATTCAAATGTTTCGGTTCCATACGAAATTCCAAAGGGATTACCCTTTGCGTATTGGAGGGAATCAGCAACGATTTCGATATACCCGTTTTAGCTTCCCCCCGTGCAATGATCTCTTTTCCATCTGCCAAGGTATAGGTAAGTGACACGACTTTAATATCGCTATGCCACTTATTAAGAAGTTTTAAATCGGTGCCCAAGCGGATCTCCCCTTGTTTGGTAGAAACACCCAAGAGTGATAATACCCCCAACATCACTTCACTCTTGGAATTTTCCCATCGTAAATTCCCTTGCGGCTCAATAAAAATATCTTTCCCTATTTTAGGGGTACAGCCGCTCATTATCAATGCTGCCAGAACCATCACCGCATATTTTTTCATCTTACATCCATACATTATCGATTAAACGCGTCATTCCGACACGTGCCGCAACCAATACAATGGTATCGCCGATCACCACCTCATCAATCAACTCAAACGCTCTATTGACGACCGCCACATACTCGACATCCAAAGGCTCAAGTATAGCCTCCATTGCCCCTTTGATCTCGGTACTTTTGGTATTTCCCTGCATAAGCATCTTCGTTGCACATTTCAATGCGGCAGAGAGTTTAAGGGCTTCTTGACGTTCGATAGGATTCAAATAAGCATTGCGGGATGAGAGAGCCAAACCGTCACTTTCACGTACCGTCTCCATCGGGACAATCTCAATATTCATAAAAAAGTTTTGACACATTTGGGTAATAAGGGCCAACTGTTGCGCATCTTTTTTCCCAAAATAGACACGAGAAGGGCGTACCATATTCAGCAGTTTCATCACAACGGTCAGCACCCCATCAAAATGGCCGGGACGAGATGTACCTTCTAAAATATATCCACGAATATCGGGGGCACATATCCGTACCTCATCTTCACCGTACATGGCTGAGACATCAGGATAAAAAAGTATATCGACCCCGCTCAGCTCACAAATTTTAAAATCGGCCTCTTCTTTACGAGGATATTTGCTCAAATCTTCCCCGGGCAGAAATTGTGTCGGATTGACAAAAATTGAAACAACTACACACTCATTTTCTTTGCGTGCCGCATCGATAAGGGTACGATGTCCGATGTGTAATGCTCCCATCGTCGGAACAAAACCGATACCCCCTTTACACGTATCAAGTGCGCTACGAAGTTCAGATACAGAACGTGCGATAATCATTGTTTTAGCCTCTATAGAATATAATCGCAATTATAATACAACCACAGGGATAATACGTGGATCATTACGAATATACCGAATTACTTAAAACACTCAATACCAAGATGCAAAACGTCACCGGAGTTGTCCGCCCTGATGAGATTACGGCCCGTTTGAACGAGATTGAAGCACTTGAAAACTCGGACGGGTTTTGGAATGATGCAAGCGCAGCAGGAATAATCCAAAAAGAGAAAACCCAGCTAGAACGCCGTCTTGCCAAATATTCAAAAACGTTCCATACTCTCGGAGACGCTGTAGATTTATACGATATGGCAAAAGAAGAGGGAGATGAAGAGACGATTGAATCCCTTTTTGCCGATGCGGAGGCACTGGAAAACAATGTCAAATCGATGGAAGTAGAGGTACTTCTCTCCGGAGAGCACGATAGCCATAACGCGATTGTCACTATCCATCCGGGGGCAGGCGGTACCGAGTCTCAAGACTGGGCATCGATGCTTCTTCGTATGTATACACGCTGGGCAGAACGCCATGACTTTAGCGTTGAAATACTCGATTACCAATCGGGTGAAGAAGCGGGAATCAAAGATGCCGCCCTCCTTATTAAAGGGGTCAATGTCTACGGCTATCTCAAAAATGAAAACGGTATCCACCGCCTAGTCCGTATCAGCCCTTACGATTCCGCCGCCAAACGTCATACCAGTTTCACTTCGGTCATGGTCTCCCCTGAACTCGATGATGATATCGAGATCGAGATCGAAGATCGTGATATCCGTATCGATACCTACCGTGCTTCCGGTGCAGGTGGGCAACACGTCAACAAAACCGAATCGGCGATCCGTATTACCCATATCCCCAGCGGCATTGTCGTACAGTGTCAAAATGACCGATCACAACACAAAAATAAAGCGACTGCCTTTAAAATGCTTAAATCCCGTCTTTATGAGATGGAATTAGACAAACAAAAAGCAGCTATTGACGGTATTGAAAAAAGTGAAAACGGGTGGGGGCATCAAATCCGTTCTTACGTTCTCGCTCCCTATCAACAAGTAAAAGATACCCGTTCAGGAATTCCTTACTCCAACATCAGTGCTATTCTCGATGGAGATATTGATGAAATGATTGAAGGTGTCCTTATTTCTCTTAGCCGCAAAGATGACGACGAATAACCCGAATACCATTCTCAAAGAGTGTGCGCTCCATGAGCCATGCTCTTACATTAGCGGAAATTCTCAAAGCATCCATTATAAAATAATCCAAGAGTGTACCAAAGAACAATGTGAAGCCCTAATTCTACGGGGATGGCGACGATTCGGATCAATGTATTTTCGTCCTATTTGTCAAGATTGCCGTGCATGTAATAGCCTAAAAATTGATGTTCAACGTTATAAGTTTAGAAAATCTGATCGCCGAATCTTACGCAAGAATTCCCATCTTACCACCGTTATTCGCCAACCTACCCTTACACGCGAACACTTAAGCCTTTTTGATCGTTACCATCATTACAAACACCAAACCCGTAATTGGGATGCACCGAAAAGCGATCCTAAAAACTATTATGCTTCTTTTGTACAGGGACACGGCGACTTTGGCTTTGAGGTTCTCTATTTTGACGGAGATAAGCTCATTGCTGTCGATCTTATCGATATATTAGAAGAGGGAATCAGCGCTCTGTATTGTTACTACGATCCCGAATATCATGGGCAATCACTCGGACGCTATACCCTCTTACAACAAATCGAGTTTACACACCGCCTGGGATTGAAATGGATCTATTTAGGATATTACGTCGAGGGGTGTCAAAGCTTGGCGTACAAAAGCGACTATACCCCTTCTCTTGAACTTTCCGGAAGACCCGAAGAGGATGAAATAGCAATATGGATGGAGAAAAATGAACCTAGTCCACTTTAATTCCGTACCCCTCGCCCCTTCTAAAATAGTTTGTATCGGACGCAACTATGTCGAACATATTTACGAGTTGAATAATGAAATACCTTCCTCTATGGTGGTCTTCAACAAACCCAACTCTGCCATCACCGATACCTTTTGTTTCATATCCCCTGATACCCGGTATGAGGGGGAGATTTGCTTTCTAATGATGGTTGGAGCGATAGCGGGAGTAGGATTTGGACTCGATCTCACCAAAGCCGAACTCCAAAATCACCTCAAATCCAAAGGACTTCCGTGGGAGCGTGCCAAAGGGTTCGACGGCTCTGCAGTACTAGGTAACTTTATCCCATTGAATAATACCGCGCTCGAATCGCTTCGGATGACACTCCACATTAACGGGGTATTGGTACAAGAAGCGACGTATGAACTGATGATTTATAAACCGCTTGAGATGATAGAGGAGATTGAGAGCTTTATGAGCTTTGAAGATGGTGATATTATTATGAGCGGAACCCCGAAAGGGGTAGCAACCTACCACATCGGAGATGAATTCGTCGGACGTATATACAGTAATGATGCTCTGTTAATTGAGAGCCGATGGGATGTTCTTCCTCAGTAACTCTCCCTCTTGTCTCTCATAAGCTCTTCTAAATTATTTGAAATACTGGCGATTTCTTTTATCTTCACGTTAACACCCTCGTGACTCAACGGTGACTCTTTAAGCAAAGCCTCCGTATCTCCTTCAAAATCCGCTATCGCAAACTGATCCCCCCATATTCTAAAAATAAGATATTCCGGAAGTTTCTCAGATAAATATGCCGCGAATTTAGCGATAAGATCATTCCCCCTCTCCCAGCCGTATGTTTTATTGTAGTGATGAAAATCAACCAACGAGATAAGAGAAAACATCTTCGGCTTAAAGTGCTGCGAACGACCGTTGAGGGTCATCATAAAATAGTCTTCATTGTAAAGTTTGGTTAGCTTATCTTTGAAAAAATAACTGAGCCGTTCTTCTTCCAATGCACTGGAGCCCATTTGATTGATCGATGTATCAATAGTAATATCGGCAAGAACCTTTAAAGCGGCGTTTACGACTGCAGGATGGTACCAAGTTCCACTCAGCTCATTTAGCTCGATCAAGGACTCTTTTACCTCTTTTCGGGGTTTATAAATACGATTGGTGGTCATGGCGTCAAACGAATCGGCAAGCGCCATAATATACCCGAGCAACGATATTTCTCCCCCTTTTTTGCCGTACGGATATCCGCTACCATCAAAGCGTTCATGATGATCAATCATAATTTCTGCCAGTTCTTTATACAAATGGACATTTGAGAGAACCTCGTATCCTGCTTTGGCATGCTCTTTAATCAGCTCATATTCAAGCTTGGTCAATTTTCCGGGTTTAAGCAATATCGAATCCGGGGTTACAACCTTGCCGATGTCATGCAGTTTTGCAGACTCTACCAATTTTTGTATCTCTTTCTCGGGGATATCCATCTCTCTTGCAATCAACTCCGCATAATGAGCTACTCTCACCGTATGCCCCGCGGTATAGGTATCGCGTTGTTCGATCATATTTACCATAGCGTCGATAAAATTTTGGTAACTTTTCAACCGCTCTTCATGAAGGGTATCAATCTGCTGCTGTTGTGTAAAGGAATTAAGGGCAAACCCTATATCCCCGGCAAGTTCTTCAATCATTTTCTGCTCTTCAACGCTAAAGCCGTTGTCGCGTCCCGTGCAGATAGTCAATACACCAATCACCTCATCCGCAAAATTATTGCTTTTCAACGGCAAAGCATAAATCCCTTTGATAGCGTTATGAAGTGCATTTTCTTTACACTCTTCACTTAATATCTCATCATCCATATTGGTGATCATAAAGTTGATTCCCTCTTCATAGGCTTTATAATCTATTGCGGTAACATTTTTATGCTCTCCTGCGCCGTAGGAGGAGGCAACGACCAGTTCTCCCTGTCGGACAAGCGAAATTTTTGCATTTTTAAACGATTCGTTTGAACTAAGACACAGCGTTGATTTATCAACCAGTTCATCAATCGAACGTGTAGTAATCAACATCTGATTAACATCCGCAACCGTTCGTAAAATACTGCGGAGATATTTCTCATTTGCATATGCTTCTTCGAGTTTTCCCGTTTTCTCATATAAATGTTGCGTTTTTTCGAGAACTTTTTCCTCTAACGACGTATTAAGTATCCCAAGGTTTTGATGTGCTTCATTTAATTTTGCATTAATCCTACCAATATAAACACTTACACTTAACGAGACCAATAAAAATACAAGAGCCGTTAGAATATAAGGCCAATATTGTTCTATAAAATAGCTAAAGGCATCTTCTTTAAGATGTTTATAGGGTCCCACTTCAAGCTCTCTGAGACATTCATGAATGCTTTGATAATCGAGCGGTATCGTCCATCCGAGACTATTGGAATCCCGTGCCGCATTGGAAGTTTCACTTAGCGATATTAATGCGACGGCTACTTTTTCAGCCAATACACCGGATGTATGTTTTGCGGTGGCTATCGGCCACTCAGGATAGAGTCTGGTACTGGAGAGATAATAAAAATTAGGATAATTTTTTTGATTGATAATGGCAAAGTCATTTAAATCAATTTTCCCCTCACCGGCCATTCGTTCTAACGTATCGGTACGAATAGTTCCTGATTCAGCTTTACCGTCTAATACAGCATGAACAACCGCTTCATGCGTACCGTAAAATGTTGTTTTTAAATCATTCGGATTAATACGATGCTCTTTTAATTCCCGCAGAGCCATCAACCATCCGCCAAAGGAACTTTCATCAACTGCCGCAAAGGTTTTATTTTTGATGTCGCCGAGCTGTTTAATATCGCGCTTATCGGCACGTGTAAAGATAACCCCTCCGAATTCGGTTTGCACTTTCCCGTTTAAATCTCTGTTCTTAAGTGTCGCGATTCGAGAAATCCCGTATTTGTTCTCTAAATCAACATAATATGCCGAATTCGTAATGACAAAATCTATCTTCTTATCACGCAGATATGGATAAAACTCTTCAAACCGAAGCGGAACAATATGAAACTCGTATTCAGCTATTTGCGTGTTTAAATATTCAGCGGTCTGATCCCACATCTTGTGGGTTGAGTCATAGTTTTTATGTGCCAAAACACCTATTTTTACCGACTCTTTTGCCTGTAAGGTCACACACACAAGGGAAAAAAACATTGTTGCTAAAAGGATATATATTCGATTTTTCATAGGTTCATTATAGCGTATCGTAAAAATAATTCTTCTTTTTTTTATTACTATTTTTTTTTATTCCAACATAAGTCTTATATGTTTTATAATAGCTGCAGATTCAAAGAAGGAGTTTATTATGGCTGTTATATTGCCCGCACTGCCGTTTGAAAAAAATGCGTTAGAACCGTATATTAGTTCTCTGACATTAGAATACCACCACGGTAAACATCATAATACGTATGTTGTAAATACCAATAATCTGATAAAAGAGACAGAACTTGAAAATATTTCCCTTGAAAATATCATTGCGCACTGTGTCAATGATTCGACGAAAACCGCTCTCTTTAATA
The DNA here is from genome assembly GCA_024637215.1 of Sulfuricurvum sp. Lineage (GTDB taxonomy): Bacteria > Campylobacterota > Campylobacteria > Campylobacterales > Sulfurimonadaceae > Sulfuricurvum. The sequence continues at coordinate 2,236 of JAGXFM010000024.1, read as the reverse complement.
ATGCAGCGCAAGTATGGAATCATACTTTTTACTGGAACAGTTTAAAGCCAAATGGAGGGGGTCTCCCCAACGGAGCCGTAGGTGAAAAAATTGATGCCGATTTCGGAAGCTATGAAAATTTTGTCAAACTTTTCAAAGAGGCTGCATTAGGTCAGTTTGGAAGCGGATGGGCATGGCTCGTAGTGGAAAATGGGAAGTTGAATCTTGTTAAAACCACAAATGCCGATACCCCGATTGCACACGGTATAAAGCCTATTTTATGTATCGATGTATGGGAACATGCCTATTATCTGGACTATAAAAACGGCCGTGCTGACTATACTGATGCCATAATCAAAAATTTATTAAATTGGGATTTCGCGAATGAAAATTTAGCAAGATAAAGAGTGCCCCTGAACGGGGCAAGAGGAGAAAGAGAAAAGCTTAGCTGTTACGCTTTTTGATAATCTCTTCGGCAACGTTACGTGGAACTTCTTCGTAATGATCAAATTCCATAGAGTAACTTGCACGTCCTTGAGTTGCTGAACGAAGGTCAGTTGAGTAACCGAACATTTCAGACAACGGTACGAACGCATCAACAATTTTGTTACCTGAACGGTCACCCATGTTGTTAACTTGTCCGCGACGACGGTTAAGGTCACCGATAACGTCACCCATGAAGTTCTCAGGAACTTCAACTTCAACTTTCATCATAGGTTCAAGGATAGCTGGGTTAGCTTTACGACAACCCTCTTTGAATCCCATAGAAGCAGCGAGTTTAAACGCCATCTCATTCGAGTCGACCTCATGGTATGAACCATCGTACAATGCAACTTCAACGTCCTCAATCGGATAACCGGCAAGGATACCTTTTTGCATCGCTTCTTTACACCCTTTTTCAACGGCAGGAACGTACTCTTTAGGAATAACCCCACCTTTGATTTCGTTGTGGAAGATATAGCCCGTACCAGGTACACCCGGCTTGATACGGAGATATACGTGACCGAATTGTCCACGTCCACCTGATTGTTTCGCGTATTTGTACTCTTGGTTAACTTCCGAGCGGATTGACTCACGGTATGCAACTTGAGGTGCACCGACTTCCGCTTCAACTTTGAACTCACGGAACATACGGTCAACAAGAATCTCAAGGTGAAGCTCACCCATTCCGCTGATGATCGTTTGTCCTGTCTCTTCATCTGTGTGAACACGGAAAGATGGATCTTCTGCCGCTAGTTTTGCTAACGCGATACCCATTTTTTCTTGGTCTACTTTTGTTTTAGGCTCAACCGCAACCGAGATAACCGGCTCAGGGAAGTGCATACGCTCTAACACTAGACGTTCGCGCTCATCACAAAGTGTATCACCGGTAGTTGTGTCTTTAAGACCTACAACCGCACCGATTTCACCTGCGTAGAGAGATTTGATCTCTTCACGTTTGTTTGCGTGCATTTTAACGATACGTCCGATACGCTCTTTTTTACCTTTGATGGTGTTATAAGCATACGTACCTGATTCAAGAACACCACGGTAAACACGTACGAAAGTGAGCTGTCCAACGAATGGATCGGTCATAATTTTGAACGCAAGACCGGCGAATGGAGCATCGTCTGTTGATTCAACATCAACTTCAATCTCTTCATCATCTTCCATAGTCCCTTTGATAGCCGCAACTTCCAAAGGTGATGGTAGGTAATCAACAACCGCGTCAAGAAGAGTCTGAACCCCTTTGTTTTTAAACGCAGTTCCGCATGTCATAGGAATGATTTCCATTTTAAGACATCCGGCTTTAATCCCGCGCATAATCTCTTCGTTAGTGAGTTCACCCTCTTCGAAGAATTTCTCCATCAAAGAATCGTCACCCTCAGCCGCCGCTTCCATGAGTTGCGCACGGTATTGATTCGCTTTTTCAACCATATCAGCAGGAATTTCTGCTTCATGATAGTTTGAACCCATTGCCGCATCTTCATCCCAGAGGATTGCTTTCATTTTAACGAGATCTACGATCCCTTTAAATTGATCTTCAGCTCCGATTGGAAGTTGAATTGCGATTGGATTCGCTTTAAGACGTGCACGGATTTGCTCTTCTACATTGTAGAAATCAGCTCCCGTACGGTCCATTTTGTTAACGAAAACCATACGAGGAACCCCGTAACGGTTTGCTTGACGCCATACCGTTTCAGATTGTGGTTGAACCCCACCAACGGCACAGAAAACAGCTACCGCGCCATCAAGTACACGCATAGAACGCTCAACT
>JAGXFM010000023.1 GCA_024637215.1 Sulfuricurvum sp. | reverse complement strand
GTTCTGCCAAGAGCATCGCTGGGTAGCTACGTACGGATGTGATAACCGCTGAAAGCATCTAAGCGGGAAGCCAACTCCAAGATGAACTCTCCCTGAAGTTCCCTTGAAGACTACAAGGTTAATAGGCTAGGTGTGTAAGAGCAGTAATGCTTTCAGCTGACTAGTACTAATAGAACGTTCGTCTTTATCTATGCTCACCGCCTTATTAAGCATAAGTGTGGAATGTGCATGAAGTTACGAAAAGTTGACGACTTAACAATGAAAATACATCTAACACAACTCTCAGAAAAGAGTCTACCTTGGTAGTTTCCTTTCTGAGTGTTCAGGTGGCTATAGAGAGGGGGAAACGCCCGGTCCCATTCCGAACCCGGAAGCTAAGACCCTCATCGCTCATAATACTGCATCTTTCAGGTGTGGAAACGTAGGTCGCCGCCTGGCCTCAGATTTACCTTCTAATTCTTCTAAATAATCACAAATTTTTTTACTCATTGTCAAAATTAACCTCTTAGCATTGCTGCTGTATACTTTCATGTATGAAACCAACACTCTATTTCCTCAGATCTTCTGAGCAAAAAATACTTACCGATATGCTCCATTATGCGATGCGCTTAGACGACGTCAATAAATCACTTTCCGATATTCCTAAACTGGCTATTTATAACGAATTCTACGGCTTTACCAGTAAAGATTTAGGTTTGTATGCACTTGTCGATAATCAGCTCTCCGGTGCCGTATGGATACGTCGTTTAAATGCTGATCACGGCTCAAACGGATACATTGATGATAATACCCCTATTTTAAACATTGCAGTACTTCCTGAGCTTCGAGGGAAGGGGATAGGATCACAGATGATTGAGCAGCTGTTTATTGAAGCAGGGGCAGTGTATGAGAATATCAGTGTTAGTGTTGTCCAAGATTCACCCGCAATTCGTTTTTATGAGCGACATGGGTTTGTTTCTTATGATAACGGCTCTATGGAACAAAGTTTTGTTGATGGTAAGAATGTTATTACCTTGATTAAAAAACTTCAAAAAGCGGCAATTATACGACCATCTGATGGATATGATCCAAGACGTTGGATGGATTAATTATATAAATAAAAATAGGTAAATGGAACATCCCATAAGTGAAGTAAGGGTTAATGCTCCAAATATCCATTTACCTATTTTTCGGTGCTTAGTGCTGTTTTCTATAGTACCGTTTTGATACGATTTATAGGTAGAAATAATCAAATAAATCCATCCTCCTACAGCCATGAGTGCAATCAAAATATGAATGATGAGAAATAGAAGAAGGAAATCATAAGATAGTGAGCTTTGTTTCGCGTATTCTACAAATCCTCCCGTAAGCCGTACACCGATTTCAAAAATAAGTACCATAACGATAGTCATAGCTAGTATAAAAAACTGACTTTGATAGTGGAGTTTAATATTCTTTCGGATTGCTTGGTAAATGGAAAATCCTAATAAAAATGGAAGTATTGCAAAATAAAGGGTAACAATATCCATATACATTAACGCTCTAGTGCCAAAAAAGCCCGGTTCAAAAAACATTTTTACCCTTAGTATTTATGCGACATTATAGCAAGTGGAGGAGTGATTGTCATAAAGGGAAAGTAGAAAATGGAGAAACAGTATGTCGGCAAAAAATGCCGACATGCGCTACTTAATTTTCGAAAGGAGCGCCGGCGATCACTTTACGTGATACAGTGTATGGAATCAACGCAGCTGCGCGTGATTGTTTGATCGCGATTGTTACCATATCTTGGTGACGTTTGCAGTTTCCTGTCAAACGGCGTGGCATGATTTTGTAACGCTCAGAGAGTGAATATTTCAATGAAGCTACATCTTTGTAGTCAATGAAATCAACTTTTTGCTCGCAGTATTTGCAATAACGTTTTTTGTATTTTCTTTTTTCTGACATGGTTCTATCCTTGTGCTTATTCTAAAACGGAATTTCGTCTTCGTTTATATCAATCTCTGGGAGATTGTTTTCCGGCATTCTGGCCGGTGCGGGTTTAGAATACGACGGTGGCGGTGTATAAGCTTTTTGAGCAGGAGCTTCATAGCCCCCGCCGTAATTACTTCCGCCATCGCTCTCTTCGTTATAACCGCCCTGAGAACCACCCTCGCCGCGTGAATCGAGCATTTGCATCGTTTCAACGATAACGGAGTGTTTAGAGCGCTTTTGGCCACTGGTTTGGTCAACCCATTGTTCAAAACTAAGTCGTCCCTCAACAAGGATTTTAGAACCCTTGCGAAGGTATTGGTTGGCTACTTCACCTGAACGACCAAAAAAAGTGATATCGACAAAACATGTCTCCTCTTTTTTCTCGCCGTTTACCGTAAATTTACGGCTGGTTGCAATAGCGGTTTTGGCAATTGCCGAACCGTTTTGTGAATATCGAAGCTCGATATCTCGGGTAAGATTTCCAACCAAAATGACTTTGTTATACATAGGCTTTCCTTGTAATGACTTAAGAAGCTACTACTTCTTCTTTTTTCTCAGCAACAGCAACAGCAGCAGTCGGAGCAGGTTTTTTGGTTTTTTCAACCATACCGTTCCAAGCTGCAATTTCACGTTTTGAATCGTATTTCATTGTTACGAAACGTAAAATTTCCTCGTTGATACGGAAACGACGTTCAATTTCAGAAATCGCAGCAGGTGCGGATTTGTAATACATAACGTAAAAATAACCGCGAGCGTTTTTCTCGATCGGGTAAGCTAATTTTTTCATTCCCATTGCGTCGCGAGCAACGATTTCACCGCCGTTTGCAGTGATCACTTCTTCAACGAGAGCGATGGTGTTTTTAATCTCTTCTTCTGTAAGAGTAGGTTTTACGATTACTAGGTTTTCGTAATGTCTCATAGCGTATGTCTCCTTATGGTGTTCGCCCCTTATGGTTGTTATACAGCACGACAGTCGTGTTGCAAAGAGCAAGGAACGCGCGGATTATACTGAAAAATAGCTTAATATTAGTTTTAGTTAAAGGATTGCTTGCAGTTTCAGCAACCCAGAAAGAAGCAGTGATTCTTGATCCGGCGAGCCTGTCGATTTCATCTTTAGCTCGGTATCAAGGAGGAGATTAATCCCCCGTTTGTACCCTTCAGGCGAGATTTTGATCGAGAGGGCAGCGCGTTCTTTTTCGACGAATCCCGGAAGTTTATATCCCAGTACGAGAGCCGAATCGGCGACGCCGTGAATTTTGATGGCACTGTTAAAGAGATAAAGCTGTGTCAAAAATCCGCTGATGGCGGTGAGGAGCTGTATTTCATTTTCTCCCGATTCGAGGAGGTGACGAAGCGAGGGGAGGAACTCTTTTTTTTCGATGACACGAGCGATGAAATGGTCGAGTTTGATTTCGCTCAGACCGAAAACGTGCTCGTCGATCTCTTTCATCCCGATCGGTTTGCCCAAAATGGAGAGTTTGGAAAGTTCGTTGCAAGCGAGGGCGAGGTCATTGTTGTGGATGTCGAGGAGGTGAAATGCCGCTTGGTTATCGAGTTGAACCCCCAAACTTTGCGCCTCTTGCATTACGATGGCGCGTGCTTCGGCGGCAAAGGGGTGAAAGAAACGAACGGAACCCGTATGAGCGCCTTTGAACGCGGTATCGGCTCCTTTGACATCGTCGCCGTAGTAGCAATAGATAAAGGTGTTGTCACTGTTTTTACCGACGAGTTCGACGAGGGTATCGAGTTCGGCTTTGGGGAGTTTTTTCTCATGCTTGACGATCAGGAGGTTTTGATCACCGAAAAGTGAGCCTTGGGAAAGGTGGGCTTTGGCGGTGTTGAAATCGTATTCGTCATGATAGAGGCTTAGAACCGATGCCCCCTCGATTTGGGAGAGTCCGTGTGCGTAGCGGTCGATGAGAAAGTGGCTCTCACCGAAGAGTGCCATTGCACGCGGAGAGCTGTTGTTTTGGAGATGACGATCTAGCTCTTGTCTATTCATCCGTTTCCTTCTCGATGCGACTCACGAATGAAGCAGTGATTTTCGCGGTGGCGAGGTTGGCGGTTTCGATTTTGACGATAATGTCGTCGAAGAGCATAAGACCAAATTGTGAGGAAATCTGTACTTTTGCCCCCGTGATGGTGTCGTGTATCTCGGCGATGAACGGCTCTTCGGCGCGCATAATACGGGCTTTGAACTCTTGAGTGATCACGGTGGCCGCCCAACGGGCGAATTTGCGCTCTTGGAAGCGGATCTCGATGTCGCTCGCTTCGCGCTCTTTTTCACTGATGGAGGTACAAAGAGACTCGATGTTGCGCAATACGTACGATCCCTCTTCGGTATCTCCTGCGGCAATCGCTTTGAGGAGGCGGTGGACGATCAGGTCGCTGTAACGGCGGATCGGAGAGGTGAAGTGGGTGTAGCGATCAAATCCTAACCCGAAATGTCCCATGTTATACGGCGCATAGCGTGCCTGCATCTGAGCGCGAATGATGAGGGTATCGACCTCGCTGATGAGATCGCGCCGCTCCGCCTCGGCTTGGATTGCCATGATCGTCTCTTTGATAGAGCCTTGAGACTCGACGAAAATACCGATACTCGCCAACTCGGTGTAGAGGCTTTGGAGCTTCATTGGGCTAGGGGATTCGTGGATACGGAAAACCCCCCTCTCGTACAGTGATGCCGCCGCTTTGTTGGCGAGGAGCATACAATCTTCGATCAGGGCATGCGACGGTGTCTCGACGGCAAACTCGGTGGAGACGATATTCTGTTCTTCGTCGATTCGCATCTCCAACTCGCTGGAGCGGAAGTTGTACCCTTTTTTCATCCGCTCTTCTCGGAGCTTTTCGGTAAGGGTGTTGAGAAGTGGAATATAGGCTAAAACTTTGGTCTCTTTTTCGGTTTTGGCTTCGAGATTTCCTTCGAAAAAGGCATCGATCTCTTCGTAGCTGAAGCGGCGGTGAGAGTGGATGATCGACTCATACAAGGTATGGGAATCCATCTCATAGGTTACGGGGTCAATATGCATCTCAAACGTGTAGGCAAGCCGATCAACGAGAGGTTGGAGGGAACAGAGGGTTTCGCTGAGTTCTCGCGGGAGCATCGGGATGGAGCGATGCGGAAGATAGATGGAGAAACTGCGGTATATCGCTTCGGCATCGATCGCTCCGAAAGGGTGGACGTATTCGCTCACATCGGCGATGGCGACGTAGAGGGTGGAAGTTTCGGGGATATAACAGATGGCGTCATCGAAATCTTTGGCGGTGACGGGGTCGATGGTGCAAAACGGCAAGTGGCGCAGATCACGGCGCTGGGGATAGAGGGAAGCATCGACCTCTTTGGGAAATTCGCGTGCCATGGCTAACACGTCATCTTCAAACGCATCGTGTTTGTTGTAGAGGGCGAGGACGATTTTTTCATCAACTTTCGGATCAGAGAGGTTGCCTAAGTAGGCGGCTATCGTTCCGCTTTGGTTATTAATCTGATAGAGCGATCCTTCGGCTGTTTCGGGAAGATCATTAAGGGCAAATCCTGCGGGATGATCGGTGCGGGTGTCTTGGAGGCTCAAATAGCCGTTTTTCATCGTGACGACGGCGACGCTGAACGTTTCGCTTCGTCCGGCAATCACGACGACTTTCGCCTGAGGACCGCCCCGTTTTCCAAGTAACCGTTGGGCAATGACCAAATCGCCGCTTTTCGCCCCCATAAGGTTGTTGGTTTCGATAAAATGGTCGCGGATACTCTCTCCCAATGTCTGAAGATACGCACCGCTCTCAGAAGCCAAAGAGACGATACCTGCGCGGTATTGAGACGCGAGTTGATATTTGTTCTCTTCATGCGTTAGAAGCTTTCGTGTAAGCCATTCATTAATGTGCTCACGCTCTTCGGGTGCGATATCTTGGTCATAAAGACCATGGGTAAGACGAATTAGGAGTGATTTCATGAGAGATATTATAGTCAATAAATACTTCTATGATAGAATAACTCCTCTAATTTTACAAAGGAACACTCTAATGACACATGAAGCGATTTTAAACCAACTCGGATATGCCCCTAATGAAGCATTAAGCCTCCAACTTAGTCGAATCGAAGAGAATACTGGCGGGTATGAAAAAATTATCAAACATATTTTAGATTTGCACGAAGCGTTGAAAACGGATGAATCGTATGTGGCGATGTCGAACAGTAACGATTACTTTAAAATCAAGATCGATGCGACAAGTGAGATCAGTTCAAGTGACGCAATGGAAAAAATCAACCATTTTGCGGATAAATACAAAGTTGAGCTTCAAAAAGTGGACGGGAAACCGACCTATTATATTCTCGGATTTGCGGCGTAAATGAGCCAAAACGAACCCATGACCCCGCGAGGGTACGACGAACTCCTGCGCGAGTTTAAATTCCTCAAAGATGTCGAAAAACCCCGTGTCAATGTCGAAAAACAGCGTGCGGCGGAGCTAGGGGATCGAAGTGAAAATGCGGAATATCATGCAGCGAAAGAGAAGCTGCGTCATATCGATAAACGTCTTTTTTATCTCAACTCAATGATCCAAAAAGCCCAAATGATTGATCCATCAATTCTCGATCACTCCCGTGCTCACTTCGGAGCGACGATTGTGATTATGGATGTGAACACGGAAGAGGAATTCTCCTATAGTATTTGCGGAACGTTGGAGAGTGAGCCTGAAAATGGTCTCATTTCTGTCCATTCACCTTTGGCACGTGCAATGCTGGGAAAAGAGGAGGGGGATGAATTTAATGTTCAACTTCCCAGTGGAAAAAAGAGCTACGAAGTGATTGGAATCGGCTATACCGATATCTTTTCCCTCAAAAAAAATATCCGTAATGAAAAAGATTTCGGGTTTAAATAACACTGCTTTAAGATGGATGAATATTCCCCTTTGATATAATCGCGAAATCAATAATTAATTCTGCTTGTCAAGCATTTTAATAAAATATAATAAGGAATTTGCCGTGAGCACTCCCCTTCCAGAGATCGAAAAAGTTCTAAAACAGCATAAATTGTCAATGGACGATTATGCCCATATCAAAAAAATCCTCGGACGTGAACCAAATCTCGTTGAGATCGGAATTTTTTCGGCAATGTGGAGTGAGCACTGTAGTTACAAATCCTCTAAAAAACATTTGAGCGGTTTCCCGACTAAAGCGTCGTGGGTTATCCAAGGACCGGGTGAAAATGCGGGTGTTATCGATATCGGCGGCGGATATGCGGCGGTTTTCAAAATGGAGAGCCATAACCACCCGAGTTTTATTGAACCGTACCAAGGGGCAGCGACGGGAGTCGGCGGAATTATGCGTGACGTCTTTACGATGGGTGCCCGTCCTATCGCCAACCTCAATGCACTCCGTTTCGGGAATGTGTTGAACAAAGATGACATCAGCGCCCATCAGCGCTATTTGGTACGCGGCGTCGTATCGGGTATCGGCGGATACGGTAACTGTATGGGGGTTCCGACGATCGGCGGTGAGACGAGTTTCGATGAGTGCTACAATGGTAACATCCTTGTCAACGCCTTTACTCTCGGACTTGCTAAAAGCGATGAGATTTTCTACGGAAAAGCGGAGGGGATCGGGAACCCTGTTATCTATGTCGGATCTAAAACGGGGCGCGACGGTCTCGGCGGCGCGGTGATGAGTTCGGATAGCTTTACCGAAGCGTCTAAAGGGCTTCGTCCTACGGTACAAGTGGGTGACCCGTTTACCGAAAAACTCCTCCTTGAAGCGTGTTTGGAGCTTTTCAAAACCGATTACGTTGTCGGGATTCAGGATATGGGAGCGGCAGGGCTAACGTCAAGCTCATTCGAGATGGCGGGACGCTCAGGCAGCGGGATGATTATGCACCTCGATAAAGTTCCTGCTCGTGAAGAGGGGATGATGCCGTATGAGTTTATGCTCTCCGAATCGCAAGAGCGTATGCTCATTTGTGCGCGTAAAGGGACAGAACAGGCAATCATCGATATCTTCGAAAAATGGGATCTCGACTGTGCGGTTATCGGTGAAGTAACGGCGACGGGGAATATGGAGCTTTTCTGGCACGGTGAAAAATGTGCGGAAGTTCCTGTCGATCCGGTGAGCGAAGAGGCTCCGATCTTGGATCGCCCTATGTCACGACCTGCGTACCTCGATGATATTGCAAAAGTTTCTTTGAATGATTTTGATGCGGTAGAGAACCAAAAAGCATTTGAAAAATTGATTAGCTCAATGGAAGTGGTTGATAAACATTGGATCTATCAGCAATACGATTCAATGGTACAAACCAATACGGTCAAAAAGGGTGGCGAACTCGATGCTTCCGTAATCCGTATCAAAGAGAACGGCGTAGCGTTGGCGATGAGTGCGGACTGTAACGTCCGTTACTGCTACATCGACCCGAAAGCGGGAGCGGCGGCAGCGGTTATCGAGAGCGGCCGTAACGTTGCGATGAGCGGTGCAACTCCAAAAGCAATCACCGACTGTCTTAACTACGGCAACCCTGAGAATCCTGAAGTAATGTGGCAGTTCGGCCAAGGGTGTTTGGGAATTAAAGAGGCGTGTTCAGAACTTAATACCCCTGTTATCGGCGGGAACGTATCGCTTTATAATGAAACCAACGGCAAGTCGGTATTCCCAACCCCATCGATCGCGATGGTCGGAGTGAATGAAGATCAAAACAAAGTATTGATGTCTGCGTTCCAAAAAGAGGGAAATGCATTGTACCTTGTCGGTGAAAGCCGCTCGGAATTCGGCGGATCACTTTACATGAAAGAGCTTTACAACGTCGTAGCGGGAACTATTCCTGATATCGATTACGATAAAGAGCGTGCGTTATGGAACCTCGTGATCGAAGCGAATAAAAAAGGGCTTCTCTCCGCGGCAAAAGATTGTAGCTCGGGCGGTGTTGCGATAGCACTCGCCAAAATGGCATGTGTGAGTGATAAAGGGGTAGAAGCGACAATCTCCGTAACCGATTCTCGTGATATTTTTGCTGAGAGTATGTCTCGCGCCATTATCGAAGTCGCACCTGAAAACTGCGCTGCGTTCGAAGCGATGGCAGGCGAGTTAGCATGGTCGAAAATCGGTAGCGTAGGTGGAAAAGTATTTGCGGTGAATGATGTGAAAATGGATCTTGCCGAGATGCAAAATGTCTATTACGGTACGTTCCAAAAAGTGATCGAGGGGGATTTGTAATCTTCCGTCATACCCTATAGGGCACAAGAACCCCTTTGGGGTACCGTACTAGATACGGTATCTCTTTATCTTAATGGATTCCGTGTCGTGGCACGGAATGACGAAGCTACTCTTTTAATCTCTCAATTTTTGCGCCCAATGCGCGTAATTTTCCTTCTAAATCTTCATATCCGCGATCAAGGTGATAGATACGGTGGACATTTGTTGTCCCCTCTGCTGCCATAGCGGCTAGTACGAGTGCGCTCGAAGCGCGCAAGTCGGTTGCCATGACATCGGCACCTGCAAGTTCACACGGCCCGATAACGGTGGCAGTATGACCGCTGAGTTTGATTTCGGCTCCGAGACGTTGCAATTCACTGACGTGCATAAAGCGGTTTTCGAATAAGCGCTCTTCGATGGTGCTGGCTCCCTTGGCAATCGTAGCAAGAGCTAAAAATTGTGCTTGCATATCGGTCGGGAATGCCGGATACTCTTGGGTGATAATATCGACGTGCTTGAGTTCAGATGAAGGATGAATCGTCATCGTATTTTCAGTGCATTCGACGCGGCATCCCATTTGCTCAAGTTTTGCCGTGACGGCATCGAGGTGATCGGGACGTACACGCTCTAGCGTAATCGTAGAATTGGTGATAGCACCTGCACAGAGATAGGTTCCCGCTTCGATACGATCGGGAATTACTTCAAAATCAACCATCTCGATGGTTTTGCCCCCCGTACCGATGATGGTAAGTTCAGGTGTGCCGATTCCGGTGATGTCGATACCGCTGTCGCGTAGGATTTCGCACAGTTGAACCACTTCAGGCTCTTTAGCACAGTTGACAAGGACGGTTTTACCGTGAGCTAGTGCCGCCGCCATAACGATGTTGGCCGTTCCGGTAACGGTGATCTTATCGAAGATGATATGGGCACCTTTGAGACCTTCAGGGGCTACGGCATGGACGTATCCTGCATGGATCGTGATCTGTGCTCCCATTTGCTCTAGTGCTTTAAGATGAAGGTCGATGGGACGCTGACCGATGGCGCAGCCACCCGGAAGAGAGACTTCACAATGTCCGAAACGGGCTAAAAGAGGTCCCAATACGAGGATCGAGGCACGCATCGTTTTAACGATATCGTAGTTTGCCATCGTGTGGTTAACGGTAGAGGTGTCTACATTGAGGACATGGTTCTCTAATGAACAGCTGGCACCGAGGTTTTGGAGAAGTTTTAGCAGGGTTTTAATATCGGCTACTTCGGGCATGTTGGTGACTTTTAGCGGATTATGGGCTAAAAGTGCCAAGGTAATAAGTGGCAATGCGGCATTTTTTGCGCCGGAGATGGTAACGGTACCGCTAAGTTTAGTCGGCCCTTGAATTCGTAAATAGTCCATTAAATTCCCACAAGTATAAAAGTTTGATATTATAAGTCAACATAGGTTAAAATTATCAAAATATAGCGATACTCGAAGGAGAAAATGTGAGTTCGGCACTCGATCGTCTGAAAAACCTGACGGCACAAATCTCCAGCTATGAGTTAGAACGCAAAAGCAACCTCAAATCACTCGAAGAGCTGTACCTAAAATTGGGGATTAATACCAAAGTCGGAGAGTTTGATGCGTTGTTTGAGTTTAAAGCGATTAACCTCTCGGGATTATCGCTAGCCGATGAGGATTTAGGGGCCATTAAAGAGGGTAAATACGCTCAAATCATTGCGATTATCTACGACAAAGAGGCTAAAGTCAAAAATAAAAATATCTCACTGGCCTATTACGGACGTGCCGAAAAACTGAGTGCACCCTTGAAGAGAGATATTATCGCGTTTGTATTGGGATGGCGTTTCGAGAAAAGCTTCCGTACGTTAGAACACTATCATAATCTAATGGCAACACTTAAATCTTACCCGAGCGAGTAGAACGTGATTTTTCTCGATACGGAAACGACAGGGTTAGAGGTCAAAGACAGAATCTGCGCTTTGGGGATCATAGAGGGGGAGTCAACCCATTTCGAGTTGATCAATCCCGGAAAAAAAATCCCTCCCGCCGCTTCGGCGATCCATCAAATCACGAATGAGATGGTGAGTGATGCTCCCTCATTTTCGGAGTCCATCAGTGCCGAAAAACTCAAAAGCCTCAATACCCCTGAGAATATTTTGGTGTCGCATAATGCCCCATTTGAACTTTCGATGCTCCAAAAAGAGGGGATGACATGGCAGGGGAGCGTTATCGATACCCTCAAATGTTCCAAATCGCTGATGGATGATCTGGAGGGGTATAGCCTCCAGTTTTTACGGTATGAACTGAGACTTTATCGTGAAGAGGGGAGGGTGTTTCAAGAGCATGGGGTATCGCTCGTTCCCCATCATGCTCTGAGTGATGCGCTTCATACGAAAATGGTCTTGGGGTATCTTCTCGATTTAGCGGATGTTGAACGGTTGATCGAGATATCCAAAAGCCATGTTCTCCTGAGCCGTTTGCCGTTTGGGAAATACGCCAAAAAGAGGATCGAAGAGATCGTCCTCAAAGATCCCGCCTATTTGAAGTGGATGGTGGAGAGTCTGATGGATATGGATGAAGATCTTCGCTACAGTATTGAGCACTATCTATGAGGTTGATTTTTCTTCTCTATAGGTAATACGATGGTAAAACACACACCATCTTTGGTATTGTGAACCAGTAATAACCCATCCATATGGTTTTCAATAATCTTTTTGGCCATATATAGACCTATTCCTGTCCCTTTTCTCTCCGGTTTAGTTGTAAAATAGGGATCAAAAATACTGGGTAGAATATCCGGAGGTATACCCCCTCCGTTGTCTGAGACTGAAATTTCAGCACTATCTTTTTTATTTTTAACATGAATCTTGATTCTAGGTACATTGGGTTTATTACTCATGATTGCGTCTCGTGCATTACTGATCAAATTAAAAATGACTTGTGAGAATTCATTTTTATAGCCATAAATAAAAATGTCTTTAGGAATTGAAATTTCACATTCAATAGAGCTATTTCTTATCCCTTGTTTCAGAATATTTTTTGTATTTTCAATGCTTTTATTGAGAGAAAATATTTTTTTATCTTTATCAGGATTGAAAAAATTACGAAAATCATCGATGGTATTTGACATATAATGAATTTGTTCCATGGCTTTGGAAGAGATCGTTTCGACATAACTCCGGTTTAGTTCTCCAAATCGGTAGGCTTCCTTCAAGTCCTGGATAATCAAACCGAGTGAATTAATCGGCTGACGCCATTGATGGGCTATGTTTCCGATCATCTCTCCTAGCGCTGCTAAACGGGATTGCTGAGTGAGAATAGCTTGCTGTTCTCTAAGCTCTTGCTCCAGCCAGTACTCTTTTGTAATGTCACGTGCGATCCCGACTAATCCCATTAGTTCTCCACGGGAGTTGAATAAAGGATGCTTGGCCGTTAGCAATAAGACATCGTCTCCTTTAAAATTTTTAACCCACTCTTCATTGGCGGTAGATTCAACTTTTTCAAAGATAAAAGTATCTCTTTGACGAAACCCTAATGCGTATTCCATCGGGTAGAGTTCAAAATCGTTTTTTCCAAGAAACTCAGATTCGCTCTTGCCGAAAAAATTAGCAAAGCTTTGATTGCATCCGATATATTGAAAATTAAGATTTTTATAGAAAATTAAATCCTGAATCGATTCGGTCACACTGTGAAGAAGATCATGTCCTTTTTTAATCTCTTTGATCGCCTCCGTTAACTCTTTAGAGTTTACTTCAAGAAAACGGTGAAGGATCGCACTGTGATCATCAAAATCTTGGTAACTTTCATGAATAAGATTAAGAAATTTCTGAAACTGAGGAGCATCAGAACTGCTTTCCCACTCTTTTCCAAAACATTTTTTGAGTTGTAATTCGAGGAGTTTATGCATTTTAATCCTCGTAAATTACGGTGAGGGTCATGGTTTGATTATGGAGGTGACACTCAAGTAAATTATCTGAAAATGGGGCGATTTCACCGTAGGAATAAAATCCGCATATATGGATATTTTCACTTAAATTTTCTTTTATTGCTTCGAGTTCTTCCCCTACAAACTGCTTTAAAACGCTTCGTCGAGCGCTGCAGCTGATCGCGATTGCAAGAGAAGATTTATTGTTATGGTTGTCAATTCGGTTTGCTACCGTTTCAGCCCCTTCTATTAAAGTATTGACGTTGGTTTTCATTAGCCGTACGATGGAGCCTTGGGGTATATCTACACCGAAAAGGATCGACAAATCATCATTAATTCCCATCATCACCCGAGCTAATTCTTTTTCACTCCCTTTTTCACGAACGCTGAGGGGGAAGCGTAACCCGCTTAGTGGCAAATCTTGAACATAATCTCCCAGATAATCTTGATAGAGCTTTAGTGCCGGTTTATTATCAATCTCATAAACGCGATTTCCTTCTGCTTTCGTTACGACCCTTTCTGCTCCGAACTCTTCCCATCCGGTTTCATATCCGATCTGTACATGTAATGAGTCTCCGTAAAAGCCTATTGCAACGGCTTGAAACTCTTTGACTTCTCCTTGTGAGAGGATGAGTGTGTGGTCGAATTTCCATCCGTCTCCTGCCAAAGCACCGGTAATCGGTAGTTTCGTGTCAACACTATTGAGCCCTCTCACAAATGAGGAGCCATTGAGTTTCAGCCCCTCCATCAAAACAAAAACATGTTTAAGATTCTCGCGGGGGAGTTGTCGGATCAGTTCTTGGGAACGTTCTTCGAGCGTAGCGTTATCGAGGAGATCTATCGTAGCGACTTCGACCCATCCTTGCTCAAAGGCAATAATGGTGGCGACAAGAGAGTGTTCGCTAAATTTCCCTGACTCAATTGTCCCTGCCGTTGATGCACCGACAATGTGTGCATTAGGATAGGATGTTTGTAATAATGTAATCGGTAATGCTTCAGCTATCGCATCGATATCTCCAAAAACGAAAATAAGTTGTGGCAATAAAGGTTCTGAATCGGAAATCTTTGTAGAAATCCATTCAGATTTAGTCCAGACAAGTTCTTGGATATTCATTGCGTGCTCTCTCTGATTACAAATTGATAATTGACAGTATAGACTATTTTATCCGATCAACTTATCTGATTTTTCCCTAATCTTTTGGCGGTGTATAATGCTTTATCTGCTTTTTCTATTAAACTCTCAAGGGTATCCTCAGATTCCAATAAAGCAACTCCGAAGCTAGCTGTTTTATAACCGATTCCTTCAAACATATGAGAAGAAAATTCAACACACAAGCGTTCAGCTAATTCTTTTGCTTGTAGGTAAGTTGTTTGAGGAAGTAGGATAAAAAATTCTTCCCCACCCCAACGTCCGACACGGTCACTAGAACGAAGTAAATTTTGAAATATTGTAGATATTTTTTTTAAAACTTCATCGCCTGTCGGATGGCCATACGTATCATTGATTTGTTTGAAATCATCTAAATCTACCATGATTGCAGAAAAGGGCGTTTGATATCGGTGTGCTTCATCTATAAACAATTGAGCAAACTCTCCAATCGTCTTACGATTATATAAACCAGTTAGCATATCAATTTTTGCAAGAGTTTCGAATAGGGCTTCTTCGGTAATATTTTGTCGTATTGCTTGATATCCAATAATTATTCCATTATCAAAAATTGGTTCAATATACGCATCTACCCAATACGATTCGTTATATTTTGTGCGGTTTTTAATCCGTCCATGCCAAGGTTTTCCTTGCGTTATGGTTGTCCATAATTCAGCATAGATTTCATTGGACATGTCAGGATGACGAAGAATTGTATGCTTTTTACCGATCAACTCTTCTTGTGTATAGCCTGTCATTTCACAAAATGCTTTACTCGTATATACAATCACTCCATCCGCGTCTGTAATGGAAGTGGATACGTGTTTTTCCAGTAAAGAAATATATTGACGAAAATGTGTGCTTTTAATCCCCAAACAAACTCCTTTAACTTAATTGATCCATTGAGTAGAGTAGTTCTTCCATTTTATTATCGACACTTCCAACGTACGTAGTAAGATCCATCATCTCATCCATATTTTTATTGAGAGAGTCACTGTTGTCGTTGATCGCCTGAATAAGGATATTGATTGTTGCGGCGGTTTCCGCCAAACTTTTTTGGGTACGTTCGGCAAGTTTTCGCACTTCATCGGCAACCACGGCAAATCCGCGCCCGTGTTCTCCCGCACGTGCTGCTTCGATGGCCGCATTGAGTGCGAGAAGGTTGGTCTGATCGGCGATATCTCCAATAGTCGTCAAGATTTGTTTTGTCTCTTGGGCGTTACCTGCTAGTATTTGAAGATTGTCGGAGAGTTCATGCTCTTTGTTTGCCACTTTTTGGATTCGATCCACAGTGGTGTTAATCATCCCGTTTAGCTCGACAAACTGATTTGTACGAAGACTTTCAAGGGTATTTTTAAGATGTTGGGTATTATTGTTGAGTACCTCTTTGGCTTCATTATTTTGGTGTTCCATAGATTGTAATGCAGTACCCAAATCATTGATTTTCTCCAACATTTGAGCCATTTTCCCCTCAACATTGACGTGCGCACGGGTAGTAAATTTCCCTTCGCTTAAAGCTTCTAAGACACTGATGGCTTGATCAAGATTTTTTTCGGTCGCATCGAGCATTGCGTTCATTGTTTTTTTAAGGAGGTGAACATGCGGTGTTTTACTGTCACTGGCGACACGGCACACAAAATGACCGCGGCGTACTTTATCGGCAAGCAATACCATTTCACCGGCTACTTTGGTATCTTGTTCCAAAATCATTTCATGCGTTTGTGCAAGATGATTGAGTTTCTCCTCGATACTGTTTATTTCGGCAGGAATCATATCCATTTGATTGCGTTTAAATTTCAATAATTCTTCGAAATCTTCCAACTGCTTAGAAAAAGTATCTGATCTTGATGAAGTGAGATTAAGTGCGATTGCCGTTCCCATAAGGACAACGATTACTCCGGATGTCATCCATATAGAGTTAACGCTTATGGCTAATACCAAACCGACAATACCGAATAGGGATAAAATAATTATTTTGAGGTTGTTTTTCATTCTTTATTTGCCTTTTTTATCGCATTGTTTTATAAAGCGTTTCCGCTTTTTGAATCTCAGCAGGGGAAGCTTTACGACGACAAGACATATATCCACCTTCTCCGTCACCACAGGCTATATTCGGATAGACAGTAGCAAAAACCCAGTAAAAACCGCCGTTTTTGGTGGCATTTTTGACATAACCTTTCCATACTTTTCCGCTTTTGACGGTGTCCCATAAATCTTTAAATGCCGCCTTAGGCATATCACGATGACGGACGATATTATGCGCTTGCCCAATCAGTTCTTCGAGTGTATAGCCGGCAATTTTGCAAAAGTCCTCATTGGCAAAAAGAATTTTCCCTTTTGCATCGGTTTGTGATACTAAAAAATCGGTATCACTTAATGTATATTCCATTTTCTTTCCTTCGTACTAAACGGGGTTTGAGTCTTTAAAACGTATCCATAATGGTAGCTAGGCCGGGTTATTTTTTGGTTATTTTATGAGAGAATAAGGGTTAGTTGAGAAGCGATATCTTATACCCAAGATTTTTAGCGGTTGAAATAGAATCTTCTCCG
The DNA here is from genome assembly GCA_024637215.1 of Sulfuricurvum sp. Taxonomy (GTDB): domain Bacteria; phylum Campylobacterota; class Campylobacteria; order Campylobacterales; family Sulfurimonadaceae; genus Sulfuricurvum. The sequence goes on along the minus strand of JAGXFM010000023.1, from coordinate 2,017 downwards.
ACTTTAGCGCGCAGTTTTTTGATAAGGGTTTTAACACTGCTTTCCGAAACAATCTCACCGTCCCATAAAAGGTATTCAATCTCTGTTTTGCTGAGGACAGATTGTCTATTTTTAATCAAGAGAGAGAGTAATTCAAACTCTTTTTTTGTAAGCAGAAGCATCTCTCCCTTTTTAGTTACGATTTTATTGTCTAAATCGACATCGACACCGCTTTTGAGTTGATAGAGAGATTTTGAAATATTGGATTGCGCAGTAAGTTCACCCTTTTTTTTGAATAGTTCTTTACAAAGGTGCAAAACTTGGTCAATTTGGATCGGTTTGATCAGATAATCGGTGATATTTAGCGGGATAACTCTAAGAAGTGTTTTTGAATCGGTATGCGCTGACATAAAAATAACCGGTAGATTTTGATCTAATTCTCTGACTTGCTTGATAAAATCAGCACCGTCTTGATAGGGCATACGCATGTCGGTAAGAATGATGTCAATAGTATGTGATAACACTTGTTCGTAGGCATTATAGCCGTTTGATGCAGTAAGAACATTTTTAAAATAGCGTCGTAAAATATTCGCGAGTGAGCCTAACGCGATAGGGTCATCTTCGGCAATTAAAATAGAATACTTTTTAAAATCATTATAACTCTCCACTCTTTTTATCCTTTGGAGTTAATTTTTTCCTCTATTATAAGCATTTACACTCTGTAAAAGGTATTAATCCGGTATAGCGCATTTCTTTTTCTAAAGGATTTTATCTTCGGCTTGAACTTAGTGTGCTAAAATAGCATAACAATATAGAATATTTAGTACAAGGCAAACGTCGTGAAAGTAGCTATCCAATGTGATTCTCCATTACTGCAACGTTCCTTGGAACTTTTTCTGGACGGACATCTGAGTTCGCTTCGTCAGTGCGATATTTTGATTCGTGATAAGGAAATTTATGACGATCAGTATCTAACGTTCGTTATAGGATTAAGTGAAGCGTCCGATCTAATTAAACCGTTTTCCAAAGCACAGCTGCTGCATACATTAAACCAAAAATTTGAGTCCCAAAAAGATCTACCTGTTCCAATCGAAGAGGAGAGACCCCTTTCGTATGAAGAAGGGGTTAGTTTTGATATTTTAGAACGGCATATCGACAAATTGACGCGTGAATATCAGTCCAATATACTCAAAGCGATACGGGCATTTTATGAAAAGTAATCCAACAATAACCAAAAAAATCATTGCCGGAAAATATAAAGGTAAAACATTAAAACTCCCCTCAAAAGAGACGACTCGAAGTTCAAAAGGGATTGTGCTGGAATCTTTTTTCAATACGTTACAGTTTGATATTATGGATGCAGTGTTGGTCGAGGTTTTTTCAGGAAGCGGTTCGATTGGGCTTGAAGCTCTCAGTCGAGGGGCGAAAAAAATAATTTTTATGGAAAAAGACCGTGATGCGATCCGAACGCTCCGTGAAAATATTGCCCAAACCGATCCTAAAGCGTGTGAAATTCTTGAAGGGGATAGCTTTAGTAACATCATTCAGGTAAAAAAGCGTCTCGCAGCACTCGGAGAGAGTGCCTTTATCTATGTTGATCCCCCTTTTTCAATCCGTGAGGGGATGGAAGAGATTTATGATAAAACCATCGATATGATTGCTTCACTTCCTCTTGAAATGGCAACATTGATTATCATCGAACACATGAGCACCCTCGAATTGCCTGATGCCATCGGCCACTTTAATCGTATTAAATCCAAACGATTCGGAAAAACTTCACTCACTTATTACGCATAAGTCATTTATTGGAATAAACATTGCTTAATCCTTTTATACTAAAGGACGGGCATGAGAATTTTCGTATTACTTTTTTGCTTACTAACCCTAGCAGAAGCGACACGTATTAGTGAAGTGGCTAATATCGTCGGTGTGCGTGATAACCAAATTATCGGTTATTCTCTTGTGGTCGGTTTGAAAAAAACGGGTGACGGTACGACTTCTAAATTTACCCTCCAATCTCTGTCTCTTATACACATCT
>JAGXFM010000022.1 GCA_024637215.1 Sulfuricurvum sp. | reverse complement strand
TTTTCCACATATTTTTAAAAAGCTGCTTGGAGTTGTCGGGATGCCGTCCGATATTGTGTGATTTTCCGACCAATTCTTCACGACTGTATCCTGAAACGGTGCAAAACGCATCATTGGCATAAGTAATAATACCCCTCTTATCCGTTTTGGAGACAATCGCACTCTCATCCAATACCATTTTGTACTGGTCAAGAATTCTAATACTCTCATCCAATTCATTTTGCGTCGCATTGACCAAATGGGTAAGAGACTTCAATGTCGTATACGGTAAATAGCGAACCCCTTTGAGCGGATCAGAAGATTCTAATAGACCCGATTCACTCAGGGAAAGGGTTGTCGTCGTAATGTTAAGGAATTGATTGCCGTGAGGTGAATGAAAGAACTCCCCGTACGTAAAAAAACCTGCCGTCGGCGCTATTTCATTGATAAGTGAAAACTCATAATTGAGTTCTTCTTTTAAAAAGTGTTTGCGTACCGAACACGAATAGATATAGGTTGCTTCAGTAGGTCTGGCACTGACTGATTTGCGCATATCGACAGCATTATTCAAAATTTCTTCAATATTCCCGATAGCAAAACGGACTTTATCCCCATTTTGCAAATGCCCCGCGTACATAAATCCGCCTTGATCATTCTGACCGATCATCGACCTTGCGATCCGTACCCCGTCTTGTATTTTGATAAGGGGAAATGCGATTACGCTTTCAGGAATTCGAGAAATGGCTTCGGCACCGAGATAATGGGCATGAATCTCTTTGACACTTTTCCCATCAATCTCATAAACAATATTTTGCTCCGCCCGCGTCACGATCATCTCTTTACCGATAGAGGTCCAATTCAGCGAATAATTGTTATGAACCTGTAAGACATCGCTCTCCAACACGGCAACGACAATACCATGATCATACAGCGTGTGCTGGTGCATAATCGAGGTGTGGGTAAACGTCAGATCATCTCCGGCATTTCCTCCGGCTACAATTACGTCGCTTCGTACCGAAGTAAATCCATTTAAAAACGACTCAGAATCTCCATGCAACCCCTCACCAAAGGCAATGCATACTTTGCTCCGATCACTGAGCATCTCACGGGCGGCCAAAACTCCGCTTTCAAAATCGGCAAGGGGAAAATAGCGGCTTTTTATCTCTGTCGCATCAAAAAGGGAAAAAGCAAGGACAATTTTTTTGGAACTCATAACACCGTTCATGACTTCACCTGCTGTCGTCGCGCCGATGAGTACCGCATTCGGAAGTTTACGTGTTAGCTGATCAAGAATCGATTGAATAAGGGGAAAGTCCACACTTCCGCTAAAAAGCTGTATGAAAATCGATTTTGATGAATCGATATAGGTGTCGATAAATGAGGAGAGAATGCGTTCATTTTCATATTGATGATTGAGTAACCGCACTTTCCCTCCCTAATGTATGATTTTATCTCTATTTATGACGAATACTACCATTAATATGCATATGAAATTCTAGTATCGATATGTATTATATATAAAATCCGACATTTTAGTCATCAGAACAGAAAATGCAATTATTTATTAGTACAACCTGAGGAGATTTAATCATGATCGTTGCAATACCATTGGATGCCCGAGAGAGTGTTTATCACTATAACCCGTGTTCTTGCACGATGTTCTCCCTCTATGAAGTAGTCGGAGACCGTAAAGATATCCGATATCGCTATCTGGAAACTAAACTTAACCCGTGGGAAAGACATTCAGGGGATATGGTCAAAAACCCGACGATGATGGCGTGCGAATGTGAAAGCGAATTCGCCAAAAACCCTCAGCATATCAGTGAACATTACGCACTGCTCGAGGTAATCGGAAAATGTAATACGCTCATTGTCGATCAATACTGCCTCAATACCTTGTATGCGATGAAAAATGTCGGAATCAAACTCCATAAAGTTCCGCCGTTTGTTAAAACTCCCGCCGAAGCGATTGAGCATTTCGTCGTCGGTACGGAAATCGTCGAACACCTCCGCTACGTCCACCCCGCATAAAAGAGCCACAAATGCAGATAACCTATAACACAACTCTCTTAGAACTCGAAGATATGCCGCTCGATGTCGGCTACGCTTCTGAACGAGTAGATCTTAAAAACAGTTCGGAGGAGACCTTCCGTATCGGCGGGCAAAACGGTGCAACGCAATTGATATTGGCAGTACCCTTCATCACGGAAGCGTGTATTACGCAACTGCACGATATCGACTCACTCCTTTACGTCAACGCCTTAGGGGGAATTACCAAAGCGCTTGTCGTCGCTTCCAACAAACATTCACTCCCCTCTTTGGAAGAGTGGTTAGTGGGATACGATTATGATGAGGCGTTCGGTGATTATTACGGTATCCGACTCTCAGGGGGGGAACTCGGCGGAGAGTTCGCCAAAGCGCTGTTTGTCATTTCTAAAGACGGTGCGGTGTTTTATCATGAGATACTAGAGGATCTCAATGCCCCGTTTAGTTTTGACAGAGCACTGGTTAAAATCGCCGCCGCACAAAACTGCTATACCGGAAAAGGGTGTCACGGATAAATAATAAGTGACATTTTTGTCCCTTTCAACCTCGCCATCCCCACAATCCTACAAATAAGACTAAATTACTCCTATTTATGACAAGAACGCAAAATGCAATAGTTTATCAAAAGCGCCAAAAGGGATCAAAATGGACACTATTTTCGAAACGATCAAGAAAGAATTACGCAATCAAACCACGATCCCCTACTTCGGGTTAGGCGTATTTGAGGGGATTATGACCAAAGAGGGTGAAGCGGTACCGTATGATAGTGACTCCCTTATTTTGGCAATGAACGGCGGGCGGGCAATGTCACCGCGGCTCATGTTTGAATACTCCCGCGCCGCAATGCATTTAGAACAACGTCGCGGTGTAGAGTTTATGACCCAACTTATCAACCATATCTATACCAAACCCTTTGAGCCGACACTCCTACACAAAGCGATTGTCGATATGTCTCCGCGCTACATACTCGACACCAACCGCGATACAAAATTCCAAGAACTTTTGGCATTCACACCGCACTGTCTCATCATCGGAAAATCACGTATCATGGGTGATCTGAACCGATATGAAGTGTATGAATACGATGTCGAAAACCAAAAATATTTTCTCGTCGATGATGAAGTACTCGACCATGCTGAAAAAATTCTCTTTAAACCGATGGGTTCACCGTTACCGAATCCGACCTTCGTTATCTCCGATGCCGACTATGTTGATTGGCTCACCGAAGCGATGGGAGGATTTGCCGTACCGAAAGTGCTAAAAACCTATCGAAAAACCAAAAAATACCTCTTTTTGGGAACCTCATTTGATCATGATACCGACCGTATGGTTGCCAACGAACTGAGTCTCGATCTCGAAGGGGGCTATGTTATTACCGACAAAGAATTGGGTAAAAAAGAGAAAAAATTCATCGAAAAACATAACCTCGAAGTGATCCCTATGTCGTTACCTGAATTCATTAAAGCATTTGTATAAAAGGAGATTATCATGCCGTTTATTCCAACCGTTAAAGATGTTTCACCACGTGGAGAGCGTTATTTCGACCTCTTTTCCAAACTTTTGGGTGACCGTGTTATCGTCATTACCGAAGCAATCGATGATAATATGATGGGCATTATCGTCTCTCAGCTGCTTTATCTCGAAGCTATGGATCCCGAGGAGCCGATTCACATGTATATCAGCTCACCGGGAGGTTCTGTGATGGCGGGATTAGCAATACTCGATACGATGAATCTCATCAACGCCCCTGTCCATACCTACGCGATGGGGCTGGTCGCATCGATGGCGGCAGTACTCTTTACGTGTGGAGAGCGCGGTCATCGCTATATGCTCCCCAATGCCGAAGTGATGATCCATCAGCCGCTTGGAGGATATTCGGGGCAGGCAAGTGATATCGAGATTCATACGAAGCATATTCTGAATCTCAAACGCCGTCTTTATGTTATCCTCGCAGAAGCTACGGGGAAAAGTGCCAAAGTAATCGAAAAAGAGTCCGACCGTGACAACTACATGGAAGCGCATGAAGCGATCGCATTCGGTCTTGCCGATACGATCCTCACCAAATTCAGCCCTAAGGATGTTTGATGAGTACCGAAAAAACCTGTTCGTTTTGTGGAAGAAAACAAAGCGAAGTGAAAAAAATGTTCTCTTCAGAGACAACCCATATTTGTAATGAGTGTGTCACAACCTGTTCTAGCATACTCCAAAAAGAGGTACGCTACGAGCAACGCTCCGCCATGCAGCAACAGCTCCCGACTCCTGAGAAAATCGTCGAGTTTCTGAACAAATACATCATCGGTCAAATGGATGCAAAAAAAGTCCTCGCCGTCGCACTTTATAACCACTACAAAAGGATCGAAAATCCGGTCTATAACAACGTCGAGTTGGAAAAATCGAATATCATGTTGGTAGGGCCTACGGGAAGCGGGAAAACCTTGCTCGCCAAATCGCTCTCCAAAATCATGCAAGTTCCCTTCGCCGTTGCCGATGCGACTGCCCTCACCGAAGCGGGTTATGTCGGCGAAGATGTTGAGAGCATCCTCTCACGCCTCCTCGCCGCCGCGAACTACGATATTGAACTCGCTCAGAGGGGAATCATCTACATCGATGAAGTGGACAAAATCGCCCGCAAAGGAGAAAGCTCCACCATGGGACGTGATGTCTCGGGCGAGGGAGTACAGCAAGGGTTGCTCAAAATCCTAGAGGGTGCCGAAGTGTACGTTCCCGTAAAAGGGAGCCGTAAGAACTCTACGACCGAGACGGTACTATTTAACACCTCTCACGTCCTCTTCGTCTGCGGAGGAGCCTTTGTCGGTCTTGTCCCCGATACCCATACGAAAAAAACGAACAAAGTGGGATTCAGTAAAAGTGCCTCTGCCGATGCGAAGCCTAAAAAAATCGATGCCAAAGCGCTCGTCCATTACGGGATGATTCCTGAATTTATCGGACGTATCCCCGTCGTCGCACAGTTGGGGGAACTCACCAAAGATCAAATGATCCAAATCCTCCAAGAGCCGGATAACGCCCTTATCAAACAGTTTCAGGCGTTGTTCGATATGGATGGCATTGAGCTGAATTTCGAGCCGAAAGCGCTCGAAGCGGTCGCGCAAAAGGCTATCGATCGCGGTGTCGGTGCGCGGGGATTACGCGGAATTATCGAGGAGGCGATGTTGCCGTTGCAATTTAGCTGTCCGTCACAGAAAAATCTCCAAAGCGTCACTATTACCGAAGCGGTCATCGACAATCCAGACCATGAGCCTATCTACGTCTACAAAGAAGAGCACGCGGAAGCGTGATGATTTTAATTTGACATTCCGATATAGAACCTATATAATACTATAGTATTATTTTAAATCGGAGGTCTACTATGCGTCAGACTACCAGTATGAAACTCGACCCGACCGTGAAACAAGAAGCCCAAAAAATATTTAATGAGCTGGGTCTTAGCCTCGGTGAAGCGGTCAACCTCTTTTTAAATCAGGTGCGTCTTCGTAAAGGGATTCCCTTCGATATCGAAATCCCGAACGAAGAAACGCAACAAGTATTTAGAGAAATTTTAGCGGGTAAAAATATCGAAGACTTTTCCATCGAAGAATTAAAACGCCATGGCTAAACTACGCCGTCACAAAGCATTTCTAAAAGACTACGCGACAGTACGCCTCACCGATACCCAGTTTGAAAAATTGATTTCATATCTCAACCATCTCAGGGAAGAAAGTCTACTTCCGCCCGAGTCAAAAGACCATGCACTTAAAGGTGACTGGAAAGGTTTCAGAGAATGCCATCTCGGTGGAGATATGTTACTCGCCTACACTATTGAAGACAATACAGTCATACTTGCACGCCTAGGCAGTCACAGTCAAATTTTTGGGTAATAAAGAGCACGTAGGAGCAAGTTTTTACTTGCTACATGTTCCTCGTTTAGCCATATCTAAATCCGCAATAGCTTTTTTTCCTTCTTCTTCATTCACTACTTCTAAATTAGCACCTCCTACAAAAGCACCTATTTTAATGTATTGTCTAACAAAATAATTTTTTCCATTTTCAGTTTTTAACAGAAGATTATTTGGAGAAAATTCTGATTCAGTAGAAATTTTATGTTCTTGATCACCTTTAACTTCTTGAAAAAAGAAAACTTTTGTAGCCGATTCTCCAAGACATTTATCATCAATCCATATATCTTTTTTCAAGGCTGCACCTAAAATACCATCCCTAAAAACATACAAACCAGCATTTCCATCTGAAGGAGAATTAAAAGTTTTAGCTTTTAAAGTAACATCATTCGATTCTAATGATACAGTTGCACATCCACTCATCAAAATTGAGAATGCCGTAATTGAACTTGCTATAATAATTTTATATGACATTATATAAACCTTAATAGTTAAAATAATCACTATTTATGTGATTTTATAAATAATATCGATTGTTTTTTTGAAATTCAACTTAACACATACTCAACTTTTTAGATAATCACCCTCTCGAACAAATCTTGCATTCTCTCCTCATACTATCCGACATATGAGGACAAACAATGAAACGAGTCTATTTAGATAACAATGCCACCACAAAACTCGATCCTATCGTCAAAGTCAAAATGCAGCCGTTTTTCGAAGAACTCTACGGTAACCCGAACTCACTCCACCAATACGGTATCGAAGTGCGCCCTTATCTAAACGAAGCAATGGGTAATATGTACGATGCCCTCAACGCTCCCGATGCGGATGACATCCTCATTACTTCATGTGCGACCGAGAGTAACAATACCGTCCTCAAAGGGGTCTTTTTCAAACACATCCTCCGTGACCCGAGCAAAAACCATATTATCGCCTCTGCGGTTGAACACCCTTCCGTCTTGGAAACCCTCCACTTCCTCGAAGAAAACGGTGCTGAACTCACGTTTGTCGATGTGGATCAATACGGTTACGTCAGTGCAGAACGTATAGCGGCGGCAATTACCGATAAAACTATTCTCATCTCTATGATGTGGGCAAACAACGAAACAGGGATGATTTTCCCTGTCGATGAAGTTGCCGCTATCGCCAAAGAGCGCGGCATTCTCTTCCATACCGATGCGGTTCAAGCCATCGGAAAAGTAAAAGTCGATCTCACCAAAACTCCGATCGATTATCTCACCTTCTCCGCTCACAAATTCCATGGTCCCAAAGGGATCGGCGGATTGTATGTCAAAAAAGGGAAAGAGCTCCCTAACCTCCTCCACGGTGGGGAACAAATGGGAGGGTATCGTGCAGGAACCCTCAGCGTCGCCTACATCATCGGTATGGGTCTGGCGATGAAACAATCGGTCGGACATTTGGATAAAATGAACAGCGATGTAAAAGCACTCCGTGATCGTCTTGAAGACGCCATCTCTCAACTACCGGATACCATCGTCGTCGGTGATCGTGCACGCCGCACCCCAAATACCATTCTTATCTCATTGCGCGGTATCGAAGGGGAATCGATGCTGTGGGATCTCAACCGAGCCGGTATCGCCGCTTCGACGGGAAGCGCATGTGCTTCAGAATCCCTCGAAGCCAATCCCGTCATGAGTGCCATCGGTGAAGACCCTGAACTCGCCCATACCGCTATCCGCCTCAGCCTTAGCCGCTTCACGACGGTAGATGAGATTGATTACACTATCGACGTATTTATCAAAGCGGCGGAACGTCTGCGCTCTATCTCCTCAACCTATGCCTACACAAACGAAGTTGGCTGATGCGACCTTATCGTAATGTCAGTGATGCGGAGCTTGACAGACTCGAAGCGACGCGAGAGTGGAACCAAGAGGTTCTCCTCGCCCTCACTCTCCCCTCAAAAATCCTATGGGTACACGCCAACAAAGAGAAGTTTCATCGTCTTGATACAGAAGATTCTTGTTTGGTTCGTACCCTCACAATCCTCCAAATCCGAGGCAATGTCATTAAAACCGATTTTGGGAGTTACTCACTCGAGAGTGGGAAAAATCTTTTTGATCCGTGCGGATGTAAAAAGTTTTGCGATTGCTACGGACAACTCTATCTGTTTAAAAACGATACGGCACCGCTCAAACGTCATTTTGCTTAAAGCCAAAGACGCTATTGCTCTTCAAAAACATTGAGCAGGTTATTGCTGTGACGTTCTCCGATCTGTTCTAGCCCGTATTTCCATTCGATCAGACGTAATATCGAAGTCGTATCGTACTCGGTATGATCCACATACCCTCTCTTCGCATACGGCGAAATAACTAAAGCGGGAATACGGGTTCCAGGCCCCCATCGATCACCTGAGGGTGGTGCAACATGATCCCATAAACCGCCGTTTTCATCGTAGGTGACGATAATTACCGATTTTTCCCAAACACTCGGTCTACTCCGTAGTGCTTCCACAATTTGGGAGAGTTTTTTATCTGCCGCATTAATACTCGCATATCCGGGGTGTTGATTATCCTCAGCAGAAGGTTTGAAAAAGACGACACTCGGTAATTTTTCCCCTTCCAACTCTCTAAAAAACTCTTTTTCGTCTTTAAGGTGTTTTCGCCCTTCACTTTTTGGGGCATACCGTTCAAAATATAAAAAAGGATTATGGTGGTATTGGTAATGGACGGCATCGCCGCGATCTTCTATGGCGTCGTTGTATCCGCCACTATACCATCCCCACGAAATATTTTTCTCATTTAAACGATCCCCTATCGTATCGTATTCGATTGGTTTAAGACGCAATGAAGCATCGGAATATTTGGCCTTGAATGGAGGATTAAACGGCTGAATCGTATTTACGGCATACCCATCAGGGGTCACTACACCGTCTTTAAGTATTTCCCCGTTCTGATCCAACACGTAGCGTGAAATATTCGACTCATCCCCGACATAGGGAGTGCGTGCCGCAATCAGCCATTGATGATTTAAGAATGATCCCCCAAATGCCGCCGCAAAAAAACGGTCACACAGGGTAAACTCTTTCGCATAACGCCACATTGCACTTCCTGAGATATCGTGATATCCCATAGTAAGACCTTTTTCATCACTCACGTCCACAAATCGATCATTCTTCCCGCCGTTGATTTGGAGCTGATTTTGGGTAAAACGATGGACAAGATCGGGAATCATCCCCTCGTGTGATACATACGTATCGAGTAAAAACGGCGCATTTGGCACATGTGTCGGAAATCCCGCTTGGATCGATTTCTCTCCCATCGTAAGTGCCGGATAAACGGTACCGTTACGGTCGTGTTGGCTAGAATAATCAACCCACGGTTTATCCGACGTATCGGCTTTTTCAAACCCTCGAAAAAGATTGTCAAAGCTACGATTTTCAAGGTAAATAACGATAATATGATCGATTTTACTTCGTACATTATCCCCATGGGCAGAGAAAGAGAAAAGCAAAAAAAAGAGGAGGAGCTGTTTCATGGGAGATCCATTTTTTTGTGAGTATAGCTTTGGATTCTTACCGTTTTATTACCGCGTTCACACCTCTCTTTTAAAATTCTCCAGCGGCACGTCAAATAACAAAATATGCGCATCTCTGCATGCCGTAATTTCAAAAGTTTCATCCCCGATGATTTGCAATTCATCCCTCCGTTTAAGGGTATAACCGCACACATTCACTTCACCGTCAACAACAAATAGCAATCTACCGTATCCCGATTTTTTGGAGTCGGAGACAAGGGTGTGTCCTAAAAAAAGATGAGAAACTCGGATACAGAGATTTTGAGTGATTTTCAAAGAGTTTTTTCGACCGTCTCCGCTGACAAGCAGTGCCCAGCTGTTTAATCTATCCATGTCACACTTATGCTGTTGATAATGAGGCGTCAGCCCTTTTTCACGTGGAATAATCCATATTTGGAACAATTCTGTCTTCTTTTTGGCCGAAGGATTGAATTCCGAATGTTCAATCCCCCTCCCTGCAGACATATACTGAATTTCACCCGCTTTAATGATCCCGCTATTTCCTTCAGAATCTTTATGCTCAAGCGCCCCTTTGGTTACGATCGTTATGATCTCCATATCATGGTGAGGATGCATCCCGAAACCGCCCGAGGGTTCGATGATATCATCATTAATGACACGTAAAGCACCGAATCCCATCCTCTCACGGTTATGATAATCGGCAAAACTAAAACTAAATCGACTATGAAGCCAGCTATGGTTAGCGGTTCCGCGTTCATCGGATTTATGGAGAAAAAATTGCATCGGTTCTCCCTTCTAACAAAAAGATCATCATCTGAATTTTAAGATAAGAGACAGATTCTATCATACTTGAATTATTTTTATTATATAAAAAATATAATTTAGTTAATAAATTTCTACTTGATTACAATAATCGACTTATACGTCATACTCATCGCCGAGTTCTGATCGGGTTAGACGCAGTCTCTCCGCTAAAACAGCCGCGAGACTTTGCATAAAATGGAGTGACGCTTTTTTATGATGTTTGGAGAACAAATCATACGCTTCACGTGAAATGCAGTACAAATCGGTCTCACTGGCGGCAACGGTATCGGTATAATGAGGCGCACCCTCCAAAAATGAGAACTCTCCGAAAAAATTGTTTTGCCCCAATGTACTGAGATGAACACTTTTCCGTCCCGGGTAAGGGAGCATAAGCCTCACCGAACCTCTTCGAATCAGAAAAATTTCTCCGTTTCCTTCCCCTTCGGAATAGATCATTTCCCCTTTTTTATACGTTCGAATTTCGGCAAGACTCCGTATCTCCTCCAGCGTCTCCTCTTTTCGCCCTTTAAAGAGGTCAAAATTGCTAAGATCCAAAAGTTCTTCCCCTTTTTGCTCCAGTAAACCTTCTTTGATAATTTTATCTTCGGCCCATTCGATTGCATCGTCCAAATCATCAAAAACTTTGATCGGACTCAAATGTTTCAGCAATCCGACATGGTTAAAATAGTTCTCTAAATCATCTCCACTCGGCAATTTATGCGGCAGTCGGCACAACAGGAGATAGCCGTCACGATCATGTAGAATATCTTTGATTTGCAATAAAATATGTGCCGCCGTCAGATCAACCGTCTGTACCCGTTTCATATCCATAATAATGTATTTTTTGTGTTGTAAGTCATCTTTTAAGATCGTATAGAGTTGATTGGCCGTTCCGAAAAAAAGACTTCCGTGTAACTCATACACCGAGAAGTCATTTCCGTTTGTAAGCAGAAGATTTTCCTCCTCTTTGCATCGAATAATCTTGCTTCTCACTTCAGTTCCATCAAGATGGCGATACACTACCGACGCACCGATTTGCTGCCCTATGTAAAGGACAACGGCTAAAATAAGCCCTACCCCCGCCGCCGCAATCAAACTAATAGAGAGTGCCGTAAATGCGACCGCAACGATAATAAAAAAATCAAGTGCCGTTTGACGTGATTGCAATAATTTTATACTGTGTCGGTCAATCATCCTTAAACCGATAACGATCAATATCCCTGCTAAAGTAGCGACAGGTATCCATGCGATAAATGTTGCCAATACGAGGAAAGCGACAACCGCCATAATCCCCTCGATCAATCCTGAAAGGCGTGTTTTTGCACCGCTGGATATGTTGACCATCGTCGCACCCATCGTCCCTGATCCCGGCATACCGCCGATCAAGGCCGAAACAATATTCCCCGAACCTTGCGCAATCAGTTCTTTATTGGAATTGTGAAAGGAGTGGGTCATCGAATCGAGAATGACACATGTTTTTAGCGTGTCAATCGACAACAATGCCGCCAATGTCAATGCCGGAAAAAACAACAACACCATCTCTTCCCATCCGATAAAGAGGAGGGTTTCAAAACGTCCTGTAAACATTTGGGCAAAATTAATTCCCGCACTCCCCCCAAGCTCACCGATAACAAAAGTGTTGTTAGCTTGAAACAACGAAGGATCGATCAAGCCCAAAGCAAAATAAGCTCCGACACCGATCACCAATGCACTAATAACGGCAGGGATAACACGAAATATCTTATCTGCATAAAGCATCGTTATAATCGTTACCAAACCGACCGCAATACTTTGCCATTTCCATGCATTAAAAATTTGAAAAGCGTCCCAAAAATGGGTACCCTGAGGAAGCCCTAAAAAAATCGGAGCTTGTGACGCGAAAATATAAAGCCCTACCCCACTAAGATACCCGCTGACGACCGGAAACGGCATATATTTGATCAATTTACCCAACCCGATCACACCGAAAGTGATCTGAAATAATCCTGCCAGCAAAGCTACGATCATCAGCATTACAAACAGAAGATCCGGTCCGATCCCTTGATTACTGTATTGAAGAGCAAAAGCGGCTAATACAGCCGCGGCAGGAGCGCTCGGAGCGGATATTAATCGCTCAGTCCCCCCCATCAGCGACGCGACGATCCCCATCGCCGCTACCCCTAAAATACCGGCTACCGCACCGTATGCAGCGTAATGTCCGCCGATCACCGCGTAAATCGTTACCCCAAACGCGATGGCTGCGGGCAACGCCACCAACATCGCCGCCGTTCCACCCCAAAAATCACCTGAAAAATTTTCTCTTTTAAACATCAAAAAAATCCAATACCTAATCAAATCATAGAAAGTATTTTATTGTATCTAAAATTAGTGGTTGGATTTCAATATCATGCTACAATCACACCATGATTTTATCTTCCACCGATACCCGCCGCGGCATATTTTTTATGCTCATCGCTTCGTTTTTATTTGCCCTCACGATGGTGTTTGCCAAACTCCTATCAGCGTCCATGGGATCGGTCGAAGTAACCTTTTGGCGCAATAGTATCGGTTTAGCCGTTATCGGCATGTTTGTTTTACGAAAACCGATCCGTAACGTCGGCGGCAAACCCCTTACCCTCATATTCCGAGGGGTAGTCGGAACGGTAGCATTGCTCACCTTTTTTTACACGATCAGTGCCACCACCCTCTCCAACGCCATCGTTTATGCCAAAACTGAGCCGATTTTTACCGCGCTGCTCGCCTTTTTTCTATTAGGTGAAAAGTTAAAATCCCATGCCATTATCGCCGTTATCATCGGATTTGCAGGGGTAGCAATGCTCAGCGGTTTAGAGATGGGGTATTTGCATATTATGGGGATTTTGACGGGCTTTCTCTCCGCATTGGCGTATACCAGTGTCCGCAGTCTCAAAGCCCATTATGATGAGCGAACTGTTGTCCTCTCATTTATGATCTCGGGGGTAGTAATCCCTCTCGTGCTAATGATTACAGCAGAATATATGACCTCAGAGCTGTTGGCCTTTGCCCTTAGCCCTTTTGTAATGCCGATAGGGATAGATTGGCTTTGGATTGCCCTAATGGGGATTGCTGCGGCTTATGGACAAATCTATATGACCCGTGCTTATTTTTATGCTCAGGCGGGAATCGTCAGTACGGTGAGTTATTCTGTTGTCTTGTTTGCGACGTTATTTGGGATATTTTTAGGAGATGTTCTCCCGACACCGATGGTGATTGCAGGAGGTATCCTGATCATTCTAAGCGGTATTTTACTCTCTCGGCAAAAATAAATTTTACAATTTATCCGCAATTTTATCCGCAATAGTATTGCCGAGTTGATCCAACGGCATCACCTCTTCTTTATCCATCCTCTCTTTCTCATTTTTTTCGTGCATCAAACTGTTAGTGTGCATAAGCGGAGAATCGCTATCTTGAACCGCTTCGGTAGAATTGTTGGATTCGATGTTATCTCTTTTTTGGAGATACGAATCTAAAAAGAACGCTTTAAAGACTAAAAATACAATGGCAAAAATTATAGCGTAGAGAAAAAATCGCATTGACACCCCTTTAGACAGACTAAAATTGATAGAAAACATATTCTACAGTGTAATGTTAAACATATGTAAACAAAATAATGTTAATTGCGTTAGGTATATTGAGCGATAAGGAGGGAGCCTCGTACGGAAGCTTTGAACATTTTCATCTTTTCTTGGGTAATAACTGCCATTGCCATCTCGCGCTCTTTTTTTATCTGCGCGTAAAGAGTTGCCGTAGGGTTGGCTCGCGTCTGGCGAATCAGTGTATGAATAGTATCATCAAAGAGCGTACTTTTATACGGCGGAAGGTGATCATAGAGTGCCATAAAAAGGGCACGCTGTTCTTCATCCATTTTGCACGAATCATCGGTGATTTTAAGAGCGACCGTCACCGCGCAATCACAAGCAAAGCTATCGAGATCGCTAGCTACTTTCGCAATAGGAGTCACATTAGCCTACTTCTTCTAACTCTTCAGGCTCTTCTTGGACAAGTTTACCGATCCCCCGTTCCTCGAGCGGAATATCTTTACGATAACTTTTCTCTTTGTAGGTCGGAGATTTGAGTTTCCCCTCTTTGTTGACACCGAGTTTATAGATCTCTTCATTTCGGAAATGTTCATCAAACTCAGCGGTAAAAGGCATATCCCACGTAATACATCCGATACTCGGGCAAATCGCCGCACATTGAGGATCATCGTAAATACCGACACATTCAACACATTTGTCAGGCTGAACGTAGTATTGTTTTTTCCCTGTAGGGTTGGAAGTATCATCCACAATCGCGTTGACGGGACATTGTTGCAAACACGCATCACACGTAATGCAGGTATCATTGATAATTACTGACATGAGAGTAGTTCCTTATCTTTAGAAGTGTGTGCAATACGCAACAACCATGGCGGCGGATTGCCCAATAACAGCTCTTGAAGTTTTACAATCGTCTCATCGATTCGATCGTTTTCTCCGGAGCGCACCGGATATATTTTTGAAGCCAGTACCATTTTTGAAGCGGTAGGCCCTATTGCTGAGCAATAGAGAATATCCGCCTCTTTAATAGTACTAATTTTGTAGGCTAATTTTTCCTGCTCATCTTCAATCGCATCTTCCGAACTGTCAAGGGTTTTGACAAATTCGGCACTCTCGGCAGTGACCCGATAAAGCTCAAAACTTTTCGACCATCCGAAATGCTGATTGACACTAACCCCGTCAGTAGAAGCAAATGCGATGAGCATAATCGACCCTTAGACCGCTACCGCTTCGCGTGCTTCACGCATAGCGATAGAGATATCATCACGGAACGTTTGCGGGGAGACTTCAGGAGAGAGAAGACCCCGTTTTTTCGACTCGCTGATCACATACTCTGCACTGTTGACGTAATAATCATTGAATTCAGCCGTATAAGGCATATCCCAAACGATACATCCCTCAGTTGGACAGGCCGCCGCACAGGCCGGCGTAGTCGCATGACCGACACATTCAATACATTTTTCCGGTTTAACGTAAGTATATTCCCAATCATCCCGTGGTGAATCACCCTCACTCGCGATTGCCGATACCGGACATTCATCGATACAGGCATCACAGTTAATACAAGAATCAGTTATTAATACAGCCATAATAAGCTCCTTAGTTAGTTTTATACAATTGGTCTTTGCATTTTTCATACGAGGTGGAGTTAATCATCGGAGTGAGTTTGATATCCACCGCTTTTAACAGCAGTGTCACATTACACCCCTCACAAAGTTCCATCCGCTCAAACGCATCGGTCGTAATAAGTGAATTGAGTTTTCCGCACGGTGTATCGACACTGACCTCACTCAAAACCGTACCCTTACGAAAATGTTGCAATTCGCCGCTCAGGTGGTTTTCGATGGAGACACTACCCTCTTTATCTCCCGTACAGATCGCTATCGCCGCCTCTTGGACACGACATTCGACCTCATCACCGATACGGAGCCATTTGGGTACTTCGGTTTTGAGCAGTTTCAAATCGGTATCATTAACCCGTACCGTGATACAGCTAAAAAACGGATCACTTTTAATATCTTCTACCCGTGCCGAAAACGTATTCATGGAAATCCTCCTACCAGAGATAAATCACTATTCTTTTATCAATAACATTTTCAAACTGCTCTAAAATCATCCCTGCCGTCGAAGTAGGTCCCAAATGACACCCTGAACAGGCTCCGAGATAGCGAAGCCAGATTTCAGGGGTATCACCGCTCACATAATTGACAAGTTCTACCCCGCCGCCGTCACTCGCGAGGATAGGGCCGAGGTTATCGTTAATCACCATCTCGACCTTGGCCCGTTGTGAGGATTCGTCCATCATCCGAAATGCGACATTTATGTCGGTTGCAGTCGTTTGGTTACTAACATACGTTAGGAGAGAATGGGCTTGTGCTTCTCCCGCATGGGCGGCACGGATCATCCATTTCATAGAGTTTAAAACATCATCATTGCGAAGCAAAATCCCCACTTTGAGTTGAGCCGTTGGCATGTTGGCCTCTGCCGCTACCGTGTAATAACGGATTGACTGATCTTTATCTGCGCTCACACCGATCCCGTTTTCATACATTCCGCCGAGATAAAACGAAGCGACTTCATGTCCTTGTGCCGCCGCACGATCAAAGAGGGTAAATGCCGTTTTGATATCTTTAGCGACCCCGAACCCTTTCACGTACATTGTCCCGAGATTTACCATAGCATCCGTATTGGTACTACTTAGGCTTTCCCAAATCGATTTAGCTTTGCTATAATCTTTCGCATCATAAGCGGTAATTGCCGTCTCCATCAATGACTCTGCTTCCATTCTCTTCTCCTCGTTTCGTTTTAAATTTCTCACTAAATCGCCCATCGCCTCGTCGTACGTGTCTCCATACCCTTTAACCTCAGGGAAATCGCAGCTGTATATCTCATAGCC
>JAGXFM010000021.1 GCA_024637215.1 Sulfuricurvum sp. | reverse complement strand
GGTTGAAATCTCGCATGTCTCTTCGGTACCGTTAGGTTTTGGATAGGTGTAAATACGTTGCAAAGGTGTTTCGGTTTCAAGTGCTTGCACCTCGCCGATAGGGCGGTAGAGGATAGCAATAATATCGTTATCGTAGCCGTCACTTTGCTTGTATTCGCGGTAACCGTTGGAACACGTAGCACCGAGTGCATAGTAGATGTTGTTAAAAGAGAGAATTTGCGCATCGCTTTGTCCGGGGGAAAGTTCCAAAAGCGATTCCGGGAGATGAAGTATCTCTCCTGCACTGATTTCAGAGGTCGTAGATGAGACGACACGACCGCTACGATCGATAAAGAGGGCAAACATCCCCTCCGAGACTGCATGATGTTCATCTTTTGGGAGGGTATCGTACAACATCGCTTCAAATTGAGATTCTGCATCAAAGACAATCCCGATCCCGCCGACATTTTCTTCGCTACTGTTGCGAATACAAGCGTTATAGATATAAGTGGAGCGATTGGCGTAATAAGGGCTCGGTTCAAACGTTGAGACAACGTAATCTTGAGTGGTTTTCAGATCAAGAGTTTCCATCGCCCATGAATATCCGATTCTTTTTCCAATAAGAGAGTGATCATCGGGAGTCGAGACAGAGACAATAACCCCCTCTCGATCATAGATGAACATAGTACTGTAAACCGTATAGAGATCATTGATGTACGCTAAGATAGCATTCATTTTTTCTCGATCTTCTTCACTCAATGTGACATGCGATAGACACTCGCGGAACGTTGTCGTTAAAGCCCACCATCGGCAATCATTTGCCCGCTCGTAGAGATTACGATCCATGATATCAATCGCAAGCGAGGATTGGAATTTTAAATCTTCAAGATACTGGATGAGCATAGCGCTGTTGAGATTGGCAACCGTATGGTCAAAAACACGCTTCGTCTCTTCCCCTGTTTTGGATATTTCAGAGAGGAGTGCTTTGGTAAAAGGACTTTCGTGACCCACTGCATTAGCGATCTGGACATTACCGTTCCAAACCGTAATATCGAGTTCACTTTGAATTTTTTTCGCTTTTTCTAGGATATCCTTGAGCTCTTGCGGATAATACGCTTGAGCGTTTGCGACCGAATCAAAGATCTCATTTTTTAAGAATGAGGGGCGAAGGGAGGAGCGAAAGGCTAAATGGAGGGGAACCATCGCATGACCGATCCATCCTGAACCGTTATACCCCTGATATCCGGTTGTTTTGACCGCTTGATAGAGGTATTCGAATCCCGCATAATAGGTTTGGTGATCTTCGTTATTGCGAGGGCTTAGATAGGAGCCTATCGGTACATGATGCGCCGATGAGGAGGCAATAACCGTACCGGATGAATCGAGCAGTTCAAGAGCGATATACGGGTTCTCTTTCGTTAGTTTTCGGAAAATACTTTGTAACTCATTTTCGAAACGAAAGAGCAGACACAATACCCCCAAAGGCTCTTCGCTATCAGGACTGCTGACCCGATACGAGTAGATAAGGGAGGGTTTATTATGGTTTAGATCACTCGGGCGGAAGGTTTCGACATACCCTTGATGGGTTCGCAACGACTCTTGGAGCAAAGGATCTTTTGAGAGGGTCATTGGATTGGTTGTATCGAGCTGTACGAGCACTTTTCCTTTGGTATCGAGCAAAATGATATTTTCATAGACGCTGTATTTGGCAACGTATTCTCGAAAGCGTGCCGTAAGTGCCTCTTTTTTCTTCATTTTTATCTCTCTCATCTCTTCTGAAACCGACATGTCGGTTGTGTGCAAAAAGTAGAGGTATTCACGAATATCGTCATCGGTTGCGAGAAATCCGATATCGGCGGTACGTTCGAAAAGGTTTCGGATCAAAATATCAATGGCGGTTTGTCCTTTGGATTCAAGTTCATTGAGACTTTTATTAAATGTCTCTTCAATAAGACGCAAGAGCGGCTCATCGAGTAAATCTTCAAATGCTTTTCGGGTTTCACTTGTATCCATCCCGATATTGGACATAGAGCCAAGGAGGGTTAGTAAATCCCACTTAGCCGACAAAGTACTCATGTTTTTTTCAAAATTTTGGACATCGCTCATATAGCGGATTAAATGGTTGCGTTGCATAAGGGTTCCTATAAAAGAGAGGATTGGATCAAATAACGATGACAGTATAAAGAGGTATGAAAAGAAATTAGAAGATAGAGTGATCAAAAAATAATCATTTTTTCTTTGATTACAATTTAATTACAGAGGCGTTAAAATCGGAATTATTTATCTGAAATAGAAGATGTCGCTTGAGGGCTACGAAGAGCAACTCAGCTTGAGATTTTTGTATTCATTCGGGGTAGGCGAACTGTAGCGCTCCCACTCAGGATGTTCCTCATAGGGAGTTTGTGCCAACTGCAAAAGAGTGTTGACAATGGTGAAGTCCCCTTTCTCAGCGGCATCAATAGCTTCTTGGAGAATATGGTTTTTTAAAATGTATTTAGGATTGGTACGCAACATCTCTTTATGGCGATCTTCGGTAGAGGAAATATTTGTTTTAAGCCGTTCATCGTAGCGATCAAGCCATTCATTCAGTTGATTGGGTGCGAGGGATAAGGTCAATAGCGATTCACGATCATCCCCATAGCGGCTGATGGCTCGGAAAAAAGGGGTCATATCGATATATCCGTGTTCCATAACGTTAAACAAAGAGCGAAACAGATCACTATCGCTCTCCTGCGGTGTATCAAGTCCGAGTTTAGCACGTAAACGTTCCATGAGATGCGACGTGAAATAGGTTGAATACTTTTCGAGCTCATTTTTTAGTTTTTCTTCGCGGATAAGAGGGGAGAGCGCAAGTGCGAGGCGTTCAAGATTCCATAATCCGATTGAGGGTTGATTATCGTAACTGTATCTCCCGTGCGTATCGGTATGATTGCAGATATATCCGCTTTCGAAAGTATCCATAAAGGCAAAGGGACCGTAATCGATTGTAATTCCGATAGCGGACATATTATCGGTATTCATTACCCCGTGGCTAAAACCGACCGATTGCCATTGTGCCATCAGTGTCGCTGTCCGTTTTACAATCTCGGCAAACATTTCACGATAAGGCTCCTCTTTCTCTAACAAATGGGGGAAAGATTCACGGAGTAAAAAATCGGCAAGGGTTTCGAGTTCTTTATGGCGCTTACTGTGAAAAAAATATTCAAAACTCCCGAATCGTATCCATGAGGGGGCAAGGCGTAAAACAACGGCACCTCTCTCCCATCGCTCTCTAGCGACTTTCTCTTCGGAGGTTATAAGGGCTAAAGCACGGCTGGTTGGAATGTTCAGCGCGTGCATGGCTTCACTCATTAAGTACTCACGAATTGAAGAGCGCAAGACTGCACGTCCGTCTCCTTGTCTGGAGTAGAGGGTTTGTCCTGAACCTTTAAGCTGGAGGTTCCAACCGTGCACACTTCCTAAATTAATCGCTCGACCGTCACCGAGTCTTGGGACAAAGTAGCCAAACTGATGTCCTGCATAGCACATCGCATAGGGGCGTGAACCCCTCAACGTCAAAGTACCGTTTAGGAGTGCTTCGATAGCCTTTGTATCGGGCTGATCGGAACTGAGTTTCAATAATCGAAACGCATCCGGATTGTAACTGACAAGCGTCGGATTTTTAAGCGGGGTAGGGTGTACTTCTTGATAGAAAATCGGATCAAGCGATAAATAAGGGGTGGTGAGCGTTAAGTCGGTTAATTTCATACCAGAGTTTTACCGCAAAAAGCTAAAGCGATCGGCGGTATGGGAAAGAAGATTTATTTTTTTAGGATTTCAGTAGAAATTTCTTTTCATTATCTTCGAGGTATAAACTAATAGAGGTCACTTTCCCCTCAGGAGAAATAGCGGTTTCTTTACGCGTTTTCGGGTCTATAAAAATAATACGATTATGCCCATTATAGATTCCGTTGTGCGTGATAAGGGCATGAAGATCGGCTTCATAGAGTTTATCTAACTCTTCTTGCGCGGATTGAACGGAGTCTTCCAACCCTTTAATCGTTTCTAAATTTTTTTGAAGGGTTTCCGCTTCCGTTTTGTATTGTTGTACTCTAACTATGTCGGATTTAGCCGGAAGCTCACCGTTTTTTTGCTTTGTTCGTATCCGCTCTTGGATTTGATCGATACGGCTATGCTTTTCTTTGAATGAAAGTTTACGGGCTATAAACTCTTTGCTTTGCGTTTGAATACGGGAATTTTTATCGCGAATCGTGATCTCTAAATCAGTCATTTTTTGGTGATAACTCTCAATCGCATGAGGATCAATAATAAGATTATTTCCTTCACCTTCAATCTTTTGAATCGTAATCGATTCGAGTGCGATAATACGGGCATTAGAATAAAGGGTCTCAATATGAATTTCACGCGCGATAATCTCTCCCCCCACCATTTTTTGAATACGGATAATGTCGGCTTCCACTTTTCCCGCTTCTAAAATAGTGATATTGGCTTCTCTTGCTTTTAGATTACCGCGATGGAGATGAATATTGGCAATTTCGGAAACATTGATTTGTGAATTTTTATGGGTTTGTGCCCCGATATTGAGTTCACAGGCCTGAATTTTAGCATTTCCACCGACGGTTCCGCTGACATCAAGTTTTTGAACATCAATGTTGATACCCATCCCGATAGAGTCTTCACTGGAAACATTTTTATTGATTTTTAGGGATACATCTTTGTCCAGACCGGTTTCGATTGATCCGGTTCTTTTGAAACTTGCAGACTCGATTTGAAGTTCCTGAGAAATGAAAAATACTCCATTTTTCCGTTCCACAAACCCTGAAACATGGGCATAAAATCGGATACTCTCTTCATTTTGCTCACTTTTTATCGTTTCGGGATCAATCACGATATAGGTTGCATATTTGGTGATTGGATCGGGAACCGCAATATGATCGCCGGTACATGCACGTCCGTCACGTCCATATTTCGGGAGGATGTATTCAAGAATTAAATCTCCGGGGTGTACCCCTTCAATAAGGCTATTCGCCGTATTCATCTCTTTGTAGTGGAAGATGACCTTATCATGAATCGGAGGAATAGGGAGAAAAAAATCTCCGATCGGGAGTCGATAAAGGAGAGTAAGCGGTCCCTCTTTTTGGATTTTAATGAGAAGACGGTTAATCTCTCGATCTAAATTTTGATCATAAAGACCGATAAGGAGTCCGTTTCGAAGTTGTTTGCGAATAATGGACTCTTTAATCCACTCTTGTACCCCTTTTTTCAAAGGAATAGTGGATGCGGGATCAATAATGGCGATCACTTTACTTTTGGTTTTATCGGTAGCAATCGTAAAACGCAAATCGAGATAGGGATGCGGCTCTTGTAAACGAATATGAATTTGATACTCTTGACGCAGTAAAAAATGGGGAGAACGTACCTCTAATTCGGTGGTTTGAGAGAGAAGATCCTCTTGCGTTAGAAGTTGCCACTCATCATCTACACTCCCTTGGAACGAGGTTTCATAGGAGAGAAGGTCGAAATCCAGTTTTTCAACCGGAATTCTCTGCGCGATGGCAGCTTTTTTTAAGTCTAACATAACATTTGTAGATAATAGAGTGAGCGGAACAAAAGTTGACATCAGATTTTATGGCTCCATTATTTATACCGCTTTATGCTCATGAAAATTGAAATGGCGCTCTAAATCAGAATTATGAATCAGAACCGGAACAACAATGAGCGATGCGATGACTGCTGCTATTGTACCAAAAATTAACGATACTCCAAGCCCTCCGAATACAGCATCACTTGCTAAGAGGGTAGAAGCAAGGATAATGGCGGCTGCAGTGAGGAAAATCGGCTTTGCACGTGTCGCGGTAGCATAAGCGATTGCTTCTTGTTTAGGCATCCCTTTATCGACCATTAATGATTTTGTAAAATCAATAAGGAGCAGTGAGTTACGGGAACTGATACCGATGAGGGCAATAAACCCGATGAGCGATGTCGCGGTGAGGAAGAATGTATCGGCGGTAAAAATATCCATAATCAAATGACCGAAAATAACTCCGATAATGGAGAGGAAACTTCCTAACAATACGATACCGCTAAGGATAAAACTTTTATAATAAATAACCATGAGTAAGAAAATAAGGACGAGTGCCGCGATAAATGCACCGCCGAGATCAACGAACGTATCGAGGGTGACTTCCATCTCTCCATCCCACAAAAGCTCATAACGCTCCGCAGTTTTTTTATCGATCAGCTCAAGGTTAAAAAGACCGATTTTATGGATTTCGTATTCATCATCGAAGGTATCGAGGATAACGTTACGGGCATCCATCAGCGGATAAACCTGAGATACCATATCGGTTTCCGCGACAACATTACTCATTTGGTGAAGATTTTTAGAGAGGATCATCGGATTCGATTTCACCGCAACAATATCGACAACCTCGGTAATCGGTACCATCATCCCCATTTGATTAAGAAGGGTAAGGGCAGAGAGTTTCATCTCGATAGCGAGTTTGTCACGGGACGCGAATTTTTTCCCTTCCGGTGTTAATGTGAGAAAAATCGGAATCTGCTCCGTTGCTTTTTGCGAATTTTTGACCGCTATTCCCATCCCCTCAAAAGCAAGATAAAGAACATCATTAACATGTTTTACATCGAGTGCGGAACGGCTAATCTTATCGGTATTGACCCGTACTTCAAATTTATCGTAAATTTCGTCTTGCATGATATCAATATCGACAAGCCCCTCGGTTTTTTGAAAAACTCTTTCGATACGGCTACTCAGATGGCGTACCCCTTTGGCATTGTTGCCGTAGACTTCGGCAACGATGGCTGCCATAGTGGGAGGGCCTGCAGGCGGCTCTACAAATTTGATATTGCTCCCCGGATAAATTTGACCGCACTCTTTTTGAATCACAGGACGAAGCCGCTGAACCATCATATACGAAGGCTCGTCACGATCGTGTTTTTTGGTCAAATTGACTACGATTTCCGCAACATTTTCATTGTTTTTAAAATGGCTTCCTTTGATAAGTCCGGCAAAGTCAAGAGGTGAACCTGCCCCTAAAAAAACCTCGGCATCGAGAGCTTCACTCTCATGCTGCAAGATACCGACAGCACATTCGCTCACTTGGCGTGTTTGCTCAATCGAACTTCCATTGGGCAAATCGATATAAATACTATAGGTATCATTATTCTTTCCGGGGAGCATTTTGGCCAAAACAAGTTCACTCGGGATGAGAGCAACCGCGAGGATAAAGGCAATGAGTGTCCCCCAAAGCACTTTCTTTTTCTTCGAAGGTGAACTCAGAAGAGTAAATAAATAAGTTTCAAATTTTTGGTACATTAGTGAGATTCTCCGTCTTGACCTGGTTTTTTAAGGAGTCGTACCGCTAAATACGGGGTAAAAATATACGCAACAAAGAGTGATGCGACAAGGGCGACAGGGACGTTCGCCGGAATCGGTTTCATAAATTGCCCCATCATCTGACCGACAAATGCCATCGGTACCATGGTGAAGATAATGGCAAGCGTTGCGATGTTGGTCGGTGCTCCGATTTCGTCCGTCGCTTCGATCATCAGTTCATCCGCATCCATCTCTGCGGCACCCGGTGCGTGGAAATGGCGGTGGATGTTTTCAGTAACGATGATGGCGGCATCGACGAGGAGTCCTAGACTGAGTAGGAAGGCAAAGAGGGTAATACGATTTATCGTTTGTCCTGTCAAGTATGCGATAAAGAGGGTGATGGCTAAAATTGCCGGAACGGTGAAAGTAACGATGAGTGACTCTCTCCAGCCGAGGACAAACGCTAACAAAATGGCAATAATGACGATTGAGAGAATGAGATGAAATACCAGTTCATTAACGGCCTCATTGGCACGTTCACCGTCATTTCGGGTAATGACATAACTGATTCCCTGTGCGGCCATTTGCTCTTTATATTTTTCGAGTTCTGTTTTTACCGCTTCGGCAATAATAACGGCATTCGTCCCTTGGAGTTTAGAAACGGTGAGGGTTATTTGGTCTTTTAACGGCGAGAATTTCCCGTTCTCCCCTTTTACCGTAACGAGTGCCGATTTAAAGTTTTGGATATCGCTTCCCGCACTAATGGTGGCAACATCGCGTAAATAGATCGCGGAACCGCCGTATTGGGCGACGATGATGTTTCCGACATCTTCGACACTCTCTATTGCGTTGCGCACACCGATCATAACGATTTCATTGCTTTGCGTTTTCCCTTTGATCTCAGGGACGTTATAGGCAAGGGATTGGGTAGCCTGAACAATTTGTCCGAGGGAGAGGTTGTAGCCTGAGAGTCGGTTCATATCCACCAATACGTTGTACTGGTGTTTTTTAGCCCCCTTGATATCGGTGACGGCAACGTTTGGAAGACCGTTGATATGGTGTTGAATCTCTTTGACGTGATCGTAAAGTTTCGTCGGGTCCATTTTAGGATCGTTGGAGTAAAACGCAACGGAGACAATCGGAATGTCAATATCGATATCAAGCGGTTTGATGATCGGCTGCATAGCCCCTTTTGGGAGGATGCTCATGTTTTGCATGATTTTGTCATAGATTTTGAGGTTGGAATCCTCTTTGGCTTCTCCGATAAAAAATGCGGCATTGATGACGGCCACATTATCCATTGCCATTCCATGGATATGCTCGATCCCTTTGACCTCTTTGAGTTTACGCTCAAGCGGTTTTACAATAACGTTTTGGACTTCGCTGGCAGTGGCACCGGGGAGGGCAATGATCACGGTAGAACCGCTGACAACCATTTGAGGATTTTCCTCACGCGGCATCAGCATAAGTGCCATATACCCTATGACAAGGAGAAAAATTCCCAGAATCGGGGTGAGGGGATTACGTAAAAAGCCCTTGGCGAGCTTTCCGGCAGAATCGGTGGGCTGATAGGAGAGAGGGGCGTGCATTAGAACTCCTATTCGATTTCAATAGTTGCGTACATACCCGGATAAACGGTTTGTTTTGCACTGAACGAGACTTTGATTTTAAAGGTATGGGTCATGGGGTTAGAACTTGGAATGATGGCACTCACTTTACCGATTCCGGTATATCCGACGGAGGGAATTAAAACTTTTACTTTTTTCCCGACAGGGACAAGTTTGAGATTGTTTTCTGCTATTTCAACTTCGCTTTTAAGGGCGTTCAAATCCGATAAAACAATCGCAGGCATCCCCGGCATCGCCATTTCACCCACTTTGATGTTTTTAGCGACGACAACACCGCTGTTGGGTGCGGTAATACGGAGATAATTGTATTGGTTATCGACCTCTTTGAGACGTGCTTTGGCTTGATTGACTTGACGCTCGCCGATATGGATCATATTTTGGAGATTCTTTTTGGCAAGTTCAAGATTTTCAACCTCATAGCGAGAGACCATATCTTGGGCTAAAAGCCGTTTGTTACGCTCTAAGTTCAGTTCAAGATTGGCGTATTGGTTTTGGTACATTTGAAGGGAGAGTTCTGCTTGGGCAATCCCCATTTCCACTTGAGTTTTGGCCGAATCGATCTCTTTTGAATCAATAGTATAGAGAATGTCTCCTCTGGAAACACGTGAACCTTCGGAAACGTTGACACTCGTTACAAATCCCATATTACGGCTGGTGATCATCTTTTGATTATCGCTGATAACGCTTCCTGAGAGGGTGAGCCCTGCGGCGCTTAGGGTTGAGGCTAGGGCGAGAGAAGTAATCCAAAATTTCATTATTTGACTCCGTTGCTAAGTTTTTCGAGGGCGAAGATGCGCTCGTTACGTTGATTTTTAACCATTTGAAGGTTGAGCACTTTTTCAATTTGCTGCGATTGTTTAATAATGACATCGCTCATAGATGTGAGATGCTCATGATAACGACCTTCGTAATTTTTATAAATTTGGCTTGAAAGTTCCAACTCTTTTTCCAAACTTTTTACTTGGGAATTCAAGCTCTCGATTTCGGTTCGGATTTTATCGTATTGAAGGGCGATCCCTTTTTTGGCCAACTCCACTTGGGTCGCTGTTTTAATCTTTTCAATGCGGGCTTTTTCCAGAGAGTTTTTATCGACTCCGCCGTTAAAGAG
>JAGXFM010000020.1 GCA_024637215.1 Sulfuricurvum sp. | reverse complement strand
ATTATCTACCTCTTCGGATTTGATTTACGGCGAGTAATAATAAGTCTATCACTTGCTTTCTTCTTACGTGTTTTAGCACCTTTAGTCGGTTTACCCCATGGAGTAACCGGGTGACGTCCTGAGTTTGTTTTACCTTCACCACCACCATGCGGGTGATCGATAGGATTCATAGCAGAACCACGTGTTTGAGGACGGATACCCATATGACGAGTACGACCTGCTTTACCAAGAACGATGTTGATGTACTCTTCGTTACCGACAGTACCGACAGTCGCCATACATTCACCCAATACATAACGCATTTCACTTGATGGAAGACGAAGAGAAACATATTTCCCCTCACGACCCATGATTTGCGCAGATGTTCCGGCTGAACGGACGATTTGTCCACCTTTACCCGGTTTAAGTTCGATGTTATGAATCGTTGTCCCCACAGGGATATTCATCAATTTCATCGCGTTACCCGCTTTAATGTCCAAACCGCTCTCAGCAGCAGCAACAACATCACCGACTACCAAACCTTTAGGTTGGAGGATGTAACGTTTGTCACC
Source organism: Sulfuricurvum sp. (assembly GCA_024637215.1). Lineage (GTDB taxonomy): Bacteria > Campylobacterota > Campylobacteria > Campylobacterales > Sulfurimonadaceae > Sulfuricurvum. The sequence goes on along the minus strand of JAGXFM010000020.1, from coordinate 14,993 downwards.
GTCTACATAATTGATAAGAGCGATACGACAGTTACGGTATGGATCGTATTCGATCGCAGCAACAGTACCCGGAACACCGAACTTGTTACGTTTGAAATCGATAATACGGTAAAGCTTTTTAGCTCCCGCTTCTTTATGACGTGATGTGATACGACCGTTGTTGTTACGTCCCGCAGCTGCAGGGATTTTAATCAACAAAGAACGAACAGACGCTTTTGCCGTGATATCCGAGTTGTCAACGTTGGTATAGAAACGTCGGCTCGGGGTTGTTGGTTTATACGTTTTGATCGCCATATTACACCGCCAAACTATCGATTTGTGCGCCTTCTGGCAATTTCACATAAAACTTTTTAAAGTCATTTTGTTTGCCAGCAAGACCACGGAAACGTTTAACTTTTCCGCTTTGGTTTAGTGAGTTTACGCGAGCCGGAACGATTCCGAAATACTCTCTAAACACCTCTTTAAGAGCGTTCTTTGTCATACGTGGAGACGTTTGAACAACGATTACACCCTCTTCTTGAAGACCAAGGGTCTTCTCTGTATACAGGATTGATTTGATATCAGTAATATCTGCCATCTTAGCTCTCTTTAGTCAGATTTTCCCATACCGCTTTTTCGATAACCACCGAACGGTATGTCGCAGCCAAAAAGGCGTTGAGTTCATTCTCTTCTACAACGTATGTAGAAGCAATGTTACGGAATGCAAGATAGGTATTCTCATCGAGAATCTTTTTCACCAACAACGCATCACGAACATTCAATGCATTGAACAACGCCAATGCGTCTTTTGTTTTACCAGTTGGAACTTCAATCGAATCAACGATGAAAAGTTTTCCAGCTGTTGCCAAAGCATCCAACGCACATTTAAGCGCTAGTTTCTTTTGCTTTTTATTGATCTTTTGATCGTAGTTACGACCTGTGTTTGGTCCATGTGCAACAGCACCGCCAACAAAGATCGGTGAACGACGTGAACCGGCACGTGCGCCACCTTTACCTTTTTGAGCCCATGGTTTTTTCCCACCACCGCGCATCTCAGAACGAGTTTTTGCAGATGCCGTATTAGAACGGATACTCGCTTGGTACGATTTAACGTACAAATAGAGGTTATGGGTATTGATACCACTGAAGCTCTCAGGCAATGCCAATTCAGAGGCTTTTTCGAATTTTTCGTTCAGTACAATCGCGCTCATTGTTTCACTACCTTTACTCGACCTAATGCACCGTTTGCACCTGGGACAGCGCCCACTACAACTAATACACCGTTTTCTGCGTCGTATGACATTACTTCATTTTTTACAGTCACTAATTCGTTACCGTATTGACCTGACATTTTACGTCCTTTTTGGACTTTACCAGGCCATTCGCGGTTACCGATAGATCCACCGGTACGGTGAAAACGGTGACCGTGTGCGCCAGGTCCGCCGGCAAAATTCCAACGTTTCATAACGCCGGTAAAACCGCGACCTTTAGTGTTGAATGCACTTTTAACTTTTTTAGCATCCGCTAAAGGTGTCATATCCAAATCACCGGCTTCGGTGTTAGCAACTTCCAATGTAGCGAATTTGTTGAATTCAGCAGAAAGGTTATATTTCTTTTGCTGACCCTCAATAGGCTTATTGCGTGCTTTTCCTTGGCTATATGCTACGAGAGCAGTGCCATCTACTACTTCGCAAACTTTCACTTCTTTTACTTTTAAAAGAGTTACCGCTTTACTTGGTACGCCAATTGTTCGGCTCATGCCGATCTTTTCTACAATGTATTCCACACCCTACTCCTTACTTGTCCATAGAGCGAACTTCTACGTCCACTTCCGGAGCCAAGTCAAGCTTCATCAAAGAATCAACTGTATCTGGCGTAGCCGACACGATGTCGATCAAACGTGCGTGCATACGAATCTCAAATTGCTCACGAGCGTCTTTGTTGACGTGTGGAGACTTAAGAACCGTATATTTACGAATCTTGGTTGGCAAAGGGATTGGGCCGCGAATTTCCGCACCCGTTCGCTTTACAGCTTCAACGATAGAGGCAACTGAACGATCAAGTACACGATGATCGTACGCTCTAAGTTTTAAACGAATTTTTTCCATAATGTTTTCCTTAGATAAAAGAACTCGTCAGATCTTGTCTGAACTATATAAGGCGGCGAAATTATACTCACATATCCCCCTCGGGTCAAGGATTTTAGGGGTAAAAAATGCTTATGCTATTAAATTTACTTCCTTTTAATAAGGATGCACTATTTTTTAGGGTATGATTTTAGGTATGAACGCTTTATTAGATGAATACTATCGGTACGATTTGCACAATGTCGGATTTATTGAACGCAAGCACTCAATCGGCGATGAAAGTACCCTGATTTATGGAATTACCCAGTCAGGGAAGAGTGCGCTGATTAAAAATTATCTCCTGTCTCATAAGAAATCAACCTATCTTTATCTCGACTGCCGTGACATGCGGATCGATATCCATGAGTTAAACGGCACGTTGAGCCAATTTTGCCGTGAACATAAAATATCGATACTCGCACTGGATAACTATTATGAAGAGATTAATCTAATAGAAATCGATCAAATCATCCTCTCAAGCGAAACTGCACTGGAACTCCCCTATCATATGATTCATCTCGAATTACTTGATTATGAAGAGTTTTTAGCATTTGAAAGTAAATTTGATAGTACGGCACTGAACCATTTTTTCCAACTCGGAGGATTTCCCGCAATGCACCGTATCGCTAGCGAAGATAGGGTTCTCTATCTTCAAAGTACCATGAGCCGTGCATTGGAGCCGATTGAATTTTCAATCCTCTCCCAAGCCTCGAAAATGGTGACACAAAAAGTTTCTGCTTTTAATCTCTATGAGCGGCTTAAAGGGGAGAGAAAAATATCCAAAGATAAACTCTACCTCCATCTGCAATCACTGTTTGATCGCGGGTATCTTAAAAGCTTGAGCAAGTTCAACCACCCCAGTGCCGTCAAAAAACTCTATTTGTGCGATATTGCTATCAAGCACGCCCTTACCCTCCAAAAACATTTCGGTCGTATTTTTGAAAACCTCGTGTTTTCGGAACTCGATAAGCACCAAGTCGAATGTTATTATGATGAGGGGATTGATTTTTATCTCCCTGAACGTGGGCAAATCATTATTGCATCTGCGTTTGCGAATGAACATGCTCTCTTTAAGAAGGTAGAAGCGTTAGAGGGATTTATCGTATCCAATCGTGTCCGTGAAGTCATTGCGGTAACGATGAATTTAGAGAGTACCCTCTCACACCCCATCTCACGGATTGAGATGATTCCGTTTGAGAGATGGGCGTTATCAGATGAATAGGAGAGTATATGAAACTATGCGGAATCGATGAAGCGGGACGAGGTCCATTGGCGGGGCCGCTTACTATCGCAGGGGTTATTTTGCATAATCCAGTTAGCGGGTTAAATGACTCTAAAAAACTGACTGAGAAAAAGCGCGAAGAGCTCTTCGAACTCATTTGTGAGAATTCCACGTATCATATCGCACGATTTAGTGCCGTACAAATCGATGAACTGGGGCTATCGGCATGTTTGGCAGCGGGGTTACGTGAGATCATGGCTGCCATAGGGGAAGCCTATTATCTCTATGATGGTAATTCTAAATTCGGCGTGAGTGACCTGCGAACGATGATAAAAGCTGACGCGACCATTCCTGAAGTAAGTGCCGCATCGATATTGGCCAAAGTAACGCGGGATCGTGAGATGGTTGAGCTTGCACCCCTCTATCCTCAGTATGGGTTTGAAGGGCACAAGGGATATGGTAGCGCAGAGCATATCGAAGCTATACGACAATACGGGCATTGTGAAATTCATCGTAAAACATTTAAATTAAAAGCACTACAGCCATCATTATTTTAGTACCTCATCGTTATAATAACCCAAAAAAGAGAATCTATGATTTCACTTACCCATTTAGAAGCAGCACTTGCTGCCGTCGATACCGAAGTTAAAGCGTTACTCTATAACCAATCACTTTCGCAAAGTGAAAAAGATGAAAAGATGCTGCCATTGTTACGTGAAAGTAAGGTACTGAAACAAGCACATGAGGATGTATGTTATTTGAGAGACAATCCGCCCAGCAGCCCAAGCGGCTGTAAAGCGGGAAGTTATAGAAAAGAAGATGAATAGAGCTTTCCCCTTAGTGGGTAAGCTCAACTTCGATACGACGATTTTCAGCACGTCCTGATTTTGTTTTGTTCGATGCAATCGGCTGCGATTCACCTTTACCTGAAGCACTTAAACGAGAGGCATCAACCCCGTTTTCTACAAGCATTGATTTTACTTTTTCCGCACGTTTTTCAGAGAGTTTTTGATTGTATACGTCTGAAGCTGTCGCGTCCGTATGTCCGATAATGTTTGCGCTGTAAGCCGGACTCGCTTTCAAAAAATCAGCAAATTCCACTACTTTTGCCGTTCCCTCTGTATCTACTTTACTTGAATCGCTCAAAAAGTTTAAATGGAGTGTTGCTTTAAGTGGGCATCCATCTGTATCGACTTTGAATCCGGCAGGAGTACCCGGACATTTATCGCTATCATCCATTACACCGTCTTTGTCGCTGTCGATCGGGGCAGCAGCTTTTGCAGGCTGTGCCACAGGGGCAGGGACTACAACCAGTTTCGCTTCAGGTTTAGGTGCCACAACTGCTGCTACAACCGGAGTGGCAACAGCAGCTACTACCGGAGCGGCTTTTTCATCAAAACTAAATGTCAATCCTGCAAGTGCAGTAACATTATGGACTTCACCGTTGCTTCCGTCAACGCCATTATTGTTCATTTTATACAGATAAAGTGCCTCAAGTTTGAGCGCAATTTGTTTGGTAATGTCCGCTTTTAATCCAAGACCCGCATCTAAAAGCATCCCATCATAATCGCTAGGGTGCGTGTTCGTGTACCATTCGTACCCCAAACCTGCTTTAGCAAATGGAGTAATCATGCTATCGGTCGGCATTTCATAAACACCATTGAGCATTGTTGTTAACACACCTGTTTTACCTGATTCTCCTGCAGCTTTGTCACGTCCATATAGAACCGAAAGCTCTGGTTTGATAGCTTCACAGGCATTATTCATTTGTAGCTCTACACCATAAACAGTATGATTATCCACACCGCCCATGGCACTTGGGTTCGTTTCATTAGAAGTACTGTTCCAGAGGTAACCGACAACCGGAGTAACCTCATAGTTAAAATCACTTGCACTGAGTAAAGTTGCGGCAAGTATTGCCGAAAATGCTAACTTTTTCATGGTAGGTACGTCTCCTTTAGACATCTAGAATAGAAAGATTGTAACACATGAAGATGTTATAAATACAGCCCAAACATATTTAATTGTTTTTTTTAATGGTTTCAAATTCAGATTGCATCGTCGTGAGCATCGCAAAAACCTCTTGGTTAAGTTGCGCTTCAGCGGCATCTATCCGCTCAAGATGTGAACGCTTAAGACCTTCAAGTTTCTGCAGTGTTGTTTGAAAAAGTTGTTCATCATCGGTAAGTAGCACAATCTCCTCTTTCGGAGCCCATTTACGTTTGATAGTGTCATTGTGACGAAATTCAAAAATAATATTCTGAGAATTCTCAGAACTAATATATCGTGGTACCGTGTACGCAAGATAATGTTTTTTTGGATCGCCATGGTGTCGTTGGATTACGTAGTACATTGGATAAGTATAACATAAATTGAATTTTATCGCTCTTTGTGATAAAGTATTGGAAGATTAAAAGGGAGTGTGTATGGAACATCTGTATGAGTTAGCCATTATAGGAGCAGGCCCTGCTGGAATAGCGACAGCGATAGAGAGCTATGCGGTAGGGATGCGGGATATTATCTTGCTCGAAAAAGATGAAAACCACAACGCAACTATTCGAAAGTTTTATAAAGATAACAAACGGGTCGATAAAGACTGGAAAGGGCAAAAGGTTGAACTCGACGGTACTATCTATTTTATGGACGGAACCAAAGAGTCTACCCTCGATTTTTTCGATCAACTACTCGATCATGAATCACTAGAACTTCGAACCCATACGGAAGTGCAAAAGATAGTAAAAATATCTGAAGGGTTTGAGGTGTTTATTGCCGGAGGATCTATCCGGGCTAAATATGTCGTCGTCACCATCGGACGTATGGGAAAACCGAATAAGCCCGATTACAAGATTCCTCTCTCTATCAAAAATCAAATCCATTTTACCCTTGATGGATGTGGAGCCGATGAAAAAATTATGGTTGTCGGTGGCGGAGACTCAGCCATCGAGTATGCTGTAGAGTTATGTGATCGTAATGAAGTTAGTATTTGCTACCGACGCGGAACTTTCCGACGGGCCAATCCGACCAATCAAGCGGATATCGATAAAGCCGTTTCAAGTGGATGCGTAAGGGCCATGTTAAATACTGAGATCACCGAGTTAGAGAGTGAAAGTGGAAAAGTAAAAGTCTTTTTTAATGACGCTTCATCCGAACTTTTTGACCGATTGGTTTATGCCATCGGGGGGACAACGCCGAGCGGATTTTTGCAAAGCAGCGGTATCCGTGAAGAGGATGGCAAACCGGTACATGATGAAAATTATCAAACCAATGTTGCCGGATTGTTTGTGGCAGGAGACATCACCCAAGAATCGGGGGGATCAATTGCACTAGGGCTTAACCATGGATATGCGATTGCCCACTATATAAAATCTTTATAGAATCAGTGTTTAATCTGTTAAAAGAGGACCGCTCTGATGGCTTAGTTCTCCCTCAGGGCTAAATACTTTTAGTTCAATAAGCGTATGAAGATACTCTGAAGTGACAATAGGATCAAAATTTTTATCTTGAAACGCCGCACTCTTGGCATTATAAATAATATCTTCAAGCAATGAACGCTCTACTTGATCTGTCTTAGCGTTCCCTCGAATTTTATTGCCCAGATAGAGGGTGATCTGTGTCGCCATCGGCTCAGAAAGAATTGGATATTGTTCAAGAAGTTCTGAGCGGTTAATGGATGTTTGGGCTTGCAGTACTTCTTCAATAGAAGCCCTTGCAATGGTTAATAATACGGATTGTGACATATCAATTAACCCCTTTTAACGATCTTGATGGTGTTATTATAGCTTACTTATCCTCAGGTGTTATAGCAATTTCAAATCCCAACTCTTGCAGCATCATCAAATCGGCATTCGCTTCCCGCCCTGCGGTCGTTAGATAATTTCCAATAACAATACTGTTTGCACCTGCTTTGAAAATCTCATATTGGCGTTCTTTAAAAGTAATTTCACGTCCACCTGCGATCATAATCCGATCTGCTTTATCTAAGATGCTTCGAGCTAGTGTAATCAATTCCAACGACTCATCAACATTAAGAGGACTCGGGTTCAGTGGCAATGCCGGATTATGGTGATAAAAATTAAGGGGTACTGAAATTGGGTTTAACTCTTTTAGAGAGTAGAGCATACTGAGACGATCATCCTGTGTTTCACCCATACCGAAAATCCCGCCGCTGATCAGTTTTAGCCCTGATCGGTTGACATTTTCACAGGTTTCATACCGCTCATCCCACGGATGGGTCGTACACACCTGCGGATAAAAAGCACGACTCGTTTCGAGGTTATGGTTATAAGCACTTATCCCTGCGCGTTTAAGCTCGTTTAATTGCTCCAATGTTGCTGTACCGTTACAAGCGATCAGACGTAAGCGGGGAACTTCCCGCTTGAGACTAAAGGCAACTTTACAGACAAACTCAAGGGTTTTATCATCGAGCCCTTTTTGAGCGGTAACCAGACAAAATCCCAAAGCACCGAGCGATTCCATCCGACGTGCTTCGTCCAAAATTTGATCCATTGGTTTTTGTTTATAACGTTCGATATCAGCTTTATATTTGACACTTTGAGAACAAAACTTACAATCTTCGTTACAGGTTCCGCTATTGATATTGCAGATAGAGCATAGAAATATTTTTTGGGGCATATCAGAACCTTTCAAACGAGTAGTGTCGTTCATCAAAAATATCATTTCCCACGGCACGGGAATAATGTGTCACACTAAAGACGGTATCGGTGATTTCCAACATAGCGCAGGAGGAGAATGGTTTATCCCGTGCACATGCTTCCCCCGGATTTAGAAAAAGGGTACGGTTTTTGAAATCACACTCAAACACATGCGTATGCCCGAAAATAATTACTTCTGCATCACCGTTCATGTAAAACGGCAAATGCATCAGCTTGAAGCTCACACCACCGAGTTTAAAATAATGGGGTTCTTGAACAAGGTTAAACTTTTCGTGATATTCAATCAATCCCGCATCATTATTTCCATATACGGCGACATAACGAAGACCACTGCTTTTTAGCTGTTCAAGTATTTCAGGTTTGACAATATCTCCCGCATGAATTAAAAATTCTGCCCCTTGTGCTTTGAGGTGGTCAATCACCCGTTGTGATCGACCTTTTTTAGAGTGCGTATCGGAAAGCAATCCGATTTTCATTCACCATTTTCCTCTCGCGGTGTGCGGTCTTTACATTTTACACACTCATAAACTTCTTTATTACGGTAAGTTCGCGGAGCTAATGCACCGCCGCACCCTTCAACTTCACATTTTTTATCGGATGGCTCAAATTTGGAGATAAATTTACATTTCGGATAGTGTTCACATCCCCAAAAAGCCCCTCGACGTGATTGACGCCATAGCAGTTTTCCGCCGCACTCAGGGCACGGAACTTCGGAAAATTTTGTTTCTTGATTGAGTGTTTTGGTATTTTTACATTTCGGATAACCGCTGCATGCTAAAAATTTCCCGTTACGACCGTTTTTGACCACCATCGCACTGCCGCATTTGTCACATACCTCTTCACTTACTTCATCCGGAGTGGTCGGGTTCTCTTTTTGGTTCTCTTCGGTTTGCTCGGTGTATTTACACTTCGGAAAACCGCTACAGGCGATAAACTCTCCAAAGCGTCCGGAGCGAAGTAATAGTTCACTTCCACATTGAGGACAGTTACGTCCGAGCGGTTTTGCCATTTTGAGACTGACGATGTTGTTTTTCCCTGCTTCGATTTGTTCCAGAAACGGATAATAAAAATCGAGCAAAATTTTGTGCCACGATTTACCGCTTTCGCTGATCTCATCGAGGGTCTCTTCCATCGTTGCGGTAAAGCTGGCATCGACAATTTCGTTAAAATGAGTCTCTAGCATCTCCGTTACGGTGAAGGCGATCTCGGTCGGGATAATGGCACGTTTCTCGATTTCGATGTAGTTACGTGCTTGGAGCGTACTGATGGTCGGTGCATACGTCGATGGACGACCGATCCCCTCGGATTCTAGTTTTTTAATCAAACTCGCTTCGGAGTAGCGTGATGGCGGCTCGGTAAAGTGTTGTTCGGTCGATATACTTTGGATATCGATTGCGTCGCCCGTTGTAAGGGATGGGAGAAGCTTGTCTTTGTCATCGCTTCCGACAACGCGGTAAAATCCGTCAAATAAGAGTTTACGTCCCGTTGCTCTAAATTCTGCTTTGGCGGATGCGAAGGTGATACTTTGTTGCTCAAAACGTGCATCGTTCATTTGACAGGCGATAAAGCGAGTATAGATGAGACGGTAGAGTTTGATCTCATCGGGTTTGAGATAGGTCGCCGCCACTTCAGGGGTAAAGGCGAGCATCGTCGGACGGATCGCTTCATGCGCCTCTTGTGCCCCTTTGGATTTTTTCGTATAGACTTTGAGTTCTTTTGGTAAATACTCTTTTCCGTAACGTTCTAAGATCAGTTCACGTGCTGCTTCAACCGCTTCGGCAGCGAGGTTGAGTGAGTCGGTACGCATATAGGTGATAACACCGCTGGTTCCATCAGGCGTTTTAACCCCTTCATAGAGTGCTTGGGCGACCATCATCGTTTTCTTCGGAGAGAACCCAAGCTGAGAGGAGGCAGTTTGCTGGAGTGTCGAGGTCATAAATGGCGGCGGAGTAGAGCTTTTGCGCTCTTTTGTCTCAATCTCACCGACTTTAAAACTTTCACCTTTGAGTGTCGCTACAATCCCTGCTGCAACATCGCCCGTTTTAATCGTGAGTTTCTCAATTTTTTCGTTTTCAAAACTGACCAAAATCGCTTCAATATCTTTTTTGAAAAGGGTATCGATTGTCCAGTACTCCTCAGGGATAAAGGCGCGGATTTCACGTTCACGATCAACGACTATTTTGAGTGCTGAGGATTGTACGCGTCCCGCCGATAACCCTTTTTGGATTTTGCTAGCCAGAAGCGGTGAGAGTTTATATCCCACCATACGATCCAGTAAACGGCGTGCTTGCTGGGCATTAACACGATCCATATCGATGATGCGCGGAGTTTCTAACGCGTGAATAATCGCATTTTTCGTAATCTCATGAAACACGATTCTCGGCAGTGATTCAGGATCCTTATCAATCGCATGGGCAATATGCCATCCGATGGCTTCTCCCTCACGGTCTTCGTCGGTCGCGATATAAATGGTATCGCTTCTCTTCGCCAACTCTTGAATCTGTTTGACCGTAGCGGTGCTGTCTTCACTAATACGATATTCGGCAACGATTTTCTCGTCATCAATTTTGATACCGAACCGGTTTTTAGGAAGATCTCGAATATGCCCTTTGGAGGCGATGACTTCGTAATCTTTAGAGAGAAAGTTTTTAATGGTCTTGGCTTTAGCCGGAGACTCGACAATGATGAGTTTCAAAAGAATGAATCCTATATATTATGGATGAATTTTGAAAGTGTAACAAAAAAAGGTCAAAATAGAGTTATATTTTTGAAGTAAAGGGGTTAACCTCTCCACGCGCGTTCTTTCCACGTATCTACATGAACGAAACTTGAATAGATACCAATTCCGGCTCCGCCGCACAAGCGAAGTAATCTGGCTAAATAATCAGCCGGAATACCTTCTATTCTTATATCGGCAGCTTTACCGTACAAATGCATCGAATTAAAAGCAGCCCCTTCAATCGCCGCATTGGTATGCTCCGTCCGATATCCTGATGTCAAAATAATAGGTCGATTAATTTGATTACTGGATAACCACTGCTGTGCTTTGGCTAAAACCATAAATAAATCAGGGTCCATCCGTACCGCTACTCCTGCACGTATATCGGCAAAAATTCGGCATAAATCGTTATAACCTTCTTCTTCTATCTTACCGTTACGCATAAAAGGAATTTTATATGCCGTGCCGTTTCGAATAACATTAAGCATCTCACTTTCTGCTTTTTGTACACCATACAGTGATACGGATGCCGTTAAGGCAATAGCACTTTTAATAAATGCTCTTCGTGTAGAATCAAAACGGGAAGATTCTATAAAATTATTTTGTATTTTCATCTTTTTTAAAAGGCTCTTTAGTATTTGGTTTATACATGAATAGCATAGATAAGCAATTTACAGTCCATTTATCCATTTTTCAAAATTGGTACACTTCTTGCTTTTTATCCTCAAATAATCCTAAACGAAAGTGGCGACATGAACTATATTTGGTCATTTCTTTTCCTTGCACTCTCGCTAAATGCGGCTTATAACCCATTTTTTCGTGAGTCCGCAAAAGTGAAGAAAGTTCCGGTAGCAACATCAGATGTCCGTCCAATGCCTCTTCCACCACTCTTAAATACCCCTTTGCCCACTGTAAAAGCGACATTTGATCTTTCTCAGTTAGTCTATAACTGTTTTTTAGAAACAGAAAAAGGGAAATTTATTCTTCTTAGAATAGGAGACAACACCGTGGTTCTCAAAGAAGGTGACCCTTTTTATGCCAATAACGCAAAATATTTTGTCCGAAATATCACCAGTAATTACATTACTATAGATGATGCCGGACGAACCCAGACTATCTACTTTACGACAGGAGGAAAATAATGCGTTCAATTATACTCGCTGTCGTCCTTTTGGGGCTTAGCGGATGCAGTGTTGCCAGTAAAAAAGAGACGCTTACTCCGGAAATGCACCTCAATGAATTGGATAACAATCTTACACAAATTCAACGTTCCGAACCGGCGATGCAGGTAGTTGAAGTCAATGCGGATAATTTCCATATTGAACCCCAAATCATTCCCGATAAAGAGATCATTAAACGGGCTAAAATCATGGGTGCGGATCTCAGTGATGTTATTGCCCTCCTGACCGAAGCAACTAATGAAAACGTTGTCTTCCAACTTCAAGCAGAATCAGTCAATTCAAATAGGTACAACACGGTTTCATCAGCTAACGGAAATACGAATAATGACTATGCAGGTAAAAATGACTATTTGCTCTATGAAACCAATATTAACCTTTCAGCCTCTAACATCCCTTTTGGGAAAATGCTTCAAAAAACCGTTGGGGACAAGCTTAGTATTCTCTATAGTGACGATACCTTTTATTTAGGAAATATGCGAACGGTCACCCTAAAAATCCCTTCTATCAGCGGTCTACCTGAAATACTCAAAACAAGTATTACTTCCATGGGTGCAAGCAATGTCACTACCGATGCCATCACCTCTTCAGTCAGTTTCTCGGCGCGTGAAAAAGAGTACGGCGATATTATGAAGTATCTCGAAATTCTCCGGAATAATCTTTATGTCATTGAGTATGAAATATCTATTTACGATGTTGAACTGAAAGACAATTATGCCCTCGGAATCGACTGGAGCCTTGTCCCTACCCTTGCGAAAGACGGGCTGAGCTTCATCGCTTCTGCGGGTGCGGGGCTCGGTTCGGCCGGCACATCAGCCGTTCCCCTTACCTTCGGAACAATTCTAAAAAATGATAACTATAACGGAAAAGCACTCGTCAGTGCATTGGAGAATTTCGGAAAAGTAGAAAGCATCCAAAAACCGAAACTTTTAGGACTTGCGGGAACCAATGTCAAACTCACCGACGGTATCGAATCCCCTTATATAAGCGGAATACAAAATACCTCTGTAGGCAACGGTGTCTCTCAAGTTTCCACTACTAGCGCAACCGCCCTTAGCGGGTTAGAGATCAACCTTAAATCAAATATGCTTGATGGTACCGTTATCACGGATATCGGTCTTAGAATTAACGACATTATCGGTTTTACCACGTTTGAAGTGGATGGGAATAAGTACTCTCAACCTCAAACCGTTACCAAAGCGATCAACAATACCATGCGGGTCCAACCGGGGGTTCCGATTGTCATATCTGGCCTTTTCCGCAATAAAACCGATAAAGGCTGGAGTGGTCTCCCAGGTCTGGGAGATAGTGCTGCCGGTATTGTAGGTGGAGCCCGTCATGCTTCTAGCACTAAAAGCGAAATGGTAATCATCGTTACTCCTCGCGTCATCAAGTATGTGATGAGATAACCATGGCAATTTTTACCGCTGGCTCTCTTGATTTTACAAACGATATTGACAATATCCGTGCGCAGGTATACCGTTATGCACGCAGCGATCTTGACTCTACCGCAGTTAAAGTCTCTCTACGAAAACATGCTGAGGGGATCAACTACATTGCATTTCTCCCTAAAGAGAAACTTGAGTATGAAAACATTCTTTCTCTGGCTTCGAAAAATCAAGGGAGAAGTGTCATTATTTTTGAACTTGATTATAAAAATGTCGGTGTGGTGCTTGAGGAACAAAAAATTATCGATTATATTCTTGACCGACCTGAAGAGTTTGCAAAGGAGCGCGGCTATGAAGTTCTCTACGCTGACAATACCAAAGGGGACAAACTTGTTTCACTCAATCTTGATAAGGAACGCAAAGATACGTGGGTAGGAAGTTTCTTGCTAGCATGCACCGTCGTTGTAATCTCGGGAATTTTGTATGCGGGATATGGCTATTTAAATGCTACCGAACTCAATCTTACCAATCGGGATGTATTAGTTAAAGAGTATAAACAGTTAGTAAGTGAAAATTGCCAGACATCGTTTGCCATGACTAAAAAAGTGGACATTGTTCGCGAACTGGAGAAAATTGAGGAGATGACAAAATCTACGGAGTCCACCCTTCAGCAGATAAGCTATCGCGATGATAGCTTATGTGCTGAGGTGGTGACACCAAACCTCAACGCTTTTGTCAGGTTGTTACCACCAGAAGCAGAAATTATAAAGGAAGACGTTGCTCAGGGCATCGTGCAATATTGCAATGAAAAAATATAGTCTTGTTGGTCTCTTTGTTGTTATTTTGTTAACAATCTTAGTCACTACATACTTTTATTTTCTTGAGATTGTGTACGAAAATAAAACGGTAGCCGAAGAGGTTAAAACCTTTAGTGCTTTAAAAACTGCCGTTGAGCAACCAGTTGCTGTGTACGCGGAAGATGATGTTCTGCGTACTAAAAATGATCAATACAAAGCTATGCTCCAAGAATTGGGGATGGAAGCCGAAGTAACGATCGACCAACAAAAATTAATTATTCAAGGAGGCATTCATGACACCTATTCATACTTACTATTGAAACGGCTCTTGGATGTTGTCAAAAATGATGACGTTGAATTAGTTAGCAGCTGCATCGGACAAGGATGCACGGGGGATGAATTTGGATTTTCAATCACCATTCATCCGTATGTATTAAAGATTCCACAATAAAAAACCGATCTAGCGGAAAGAAAGCTGCGTGATCACAAAAAAGGATATATAATGACACAGAATTACACAGGAATGAGAAAAGGTATCTCTCTCGTAGAGATGATTATCGCGGTTATTTTGTTTGGGGCGTTGGCTGTAATCGGTCTTAAATATAGTAAAAGCTACATTAATACTGAGCTTCAAGCAATGAAAGCACGTTCAGCTGCGGCAGCAGAACAAGCGGCTCAACTCACTGCAGCCTACAAAATTTATAAATTGGAATACGGTGAATTAACCGCTATTACCGATTTGAATTCGTCTAGTACCATGATTATGACAGGTATCCCGGTAGATATTACTGAAATGACTACAAGCGGATGGGATTTTAATGCCAGTATTGATGGTGGAAGTTTAAAAGCATTTATTATGCCTCTTGATGCCAATAAAACATCAACTTCGGATGAGCAATATTGTGCCCTTT